>NZ_JBFRGA010000104.1:0-10622 GCF_052115105.1 Chryseobacterium sp. 2TAF14 | reverse complement strand
ACATTGGCATCAATCTGACCAATAAACAATTTTACAATGAGCAAGAAGAAATTATCAATCGCGCTCTCGACAATGGCGTTGAACAAATGATCCTTACAGGAACGAGCGTTCGCGGAAGCAAAGAATCAGCGGGRATAGCAGAAGATTATCATGAAATTTTATTTTCCACAGCAGGAATTCATCCTCACGATGCAAAATCTTTCAACACCGAAAGTATTAATGAATTAAGGAAATTATTGAAACTTGATCACGTCATTTCGGTTGGAGAATGCGGACTTGATTTTGACAGAGATTTTTCGCCAAGACCTATTCAGGAAAAATGTTATCGTGCTCAATTAGAATTATCAATTGAAATTAATAAACCTCTTTTTCTTCATGAAAGAGCAGCTTTCAAAAGATTCAACGAAATCACAGACGAATATTTATCAAAACTTCCCAAAGCGGTGGTTCATTGTTTTACCGGAACTTTAGATAAAGCAAAAGCTTATCTGGATAAAGGATTTTATTTAGGATTTACAGGAGCAATAAGCGACACCAACAGATTTAAACATTTGGAAGAAGTCATCAGATACGTTCCCCTCGACCGAATAATGATCGAAACTGATTCGCCTTTTATGCTTCCGAAAAATAYGCCGAGAATGCAAAACCGCAGAAACGAACCTTCATTTTTGCCTTATGTAGCCCAAACAATCGCACATCTCAAAAAAATAAGTATTTCCGAAGTTGCAGATGAAACTACAGAAGTCGCAAGAAATTTTTTCAGAATATAAAAAAGAGCTCTACTCACAAAGTAAAGCTCTTTTTATTTATCAATTGAAAATTGATTAAATCACTTTCAAAGCCGATTCCAAGGCTAATTCAATCATAGGTTTCAACGCTTTTTCTCTTTCTTCAGCCGAAATAAATTCTTTGGTCGGGATAATATCTGAAACCGTAAGAATAGTTGCCGCATTTTTACCCAAATGTTTGGCATTGGCAAACAATCCGAAAGCTTCCATTTCTACTGCTGGACAATTGTATTTTGCAGCAATTTCCGGAGTTGCAGGATCTTTTCTGTAAAAAATATCACTGCTGTGAATGTTGGTTGCTCTGGTTTTTAAGCCTAATTCTTCTGCAGTTTCGTTAATGACATCAAAAATATTTCCCTGATGTGAAAGAATCTCTTCTTCAAATCCCCACGCAAATTTTGCATAGGTACTTTCACTGGCTGCATTTTCTACATTTAAAATATCAAATAATTTTACATCACTCGAATATCCGCCGCAAGTTCCGATTCTGATGATCGTATCAACTTCATATTCTGTGTACAGCTCGAAAGAATAAATTCCGATACTTGGGAAACCCATTCCGCTTGCTCCCACAGAGATTTCTTTTCCTTTGTAAGTTCCGGTGTAATAAAAAATACCTCTCGTCTGACTTACCAATCTTGCGTTTTCAAGAAAATTTTCTGCTATATATTTGGCACGAAGCGGATCTCCCGGCTGCAAAACAACTTTGGCAATTTCTCCCTTTTTTGCACTGATGTGTACACTCATATTTTTGTTTTAAATTTTTTAAACATTTCTTAACGTGTCACATTTATTTCTTATTTTTGACTGATTCAATTTTATACAATGAAATTATATAAATTATCTTTATTAATGGTTGCTTTAGGCGGAACGGCTTTTGCCCAAAGTCAGAAATTTACCATGGCAGAAGCTGTAAACGGTATGAGAAGTAACCTTGCAGTAAAAAATATCTCTCAGTTTTCATGGTCTAGCGACAACAAATCTTATATCCAGGCTGTAAAAGGCGGATATTTAGCAACAGATCTAAAGACAAACAAACAGGATACTTTAATCTCGCTTCATCAGCTAAACAAAAATTTTGCGGATAAAAAACTGAAAGGTCTTCCTCCTGTAAAATTTATTACCAGTTCTGAAGCTTATTTTACGGCAAATAATCAAATGTATTGGCTGGAAAAATCAGGAAGTGACTGGAAGGTAAAACGTTCGGTTGCTTTGGGAGATAACGCTGAAAATGTGAAAACTCTGGCTGATAATGAGACTTTGGTGTACACCAAAAAGAATAACTTATTCATCAATAAAAACGGAAAAGAAGTTGCGGTAACGAATGATTCTAACGAAAATATTCTTAACGGAGCTTCAAACGTTCACAGAAACGAATTCGGAATTGATACCGGGATTTTTCCGTCTCCAAATTCTGAAAATGTAGCGTTCTACAGAATGGATCAGACGATGGTTGCAGATTACCCGATTATCGACTGGTCTGTAACTCCTGCTGTAAATGCCAATATTAAATATCCGATGGCCGGAAAAACTTCTCATGAAGTGACATTGGGTGTTTATAATATTAAAAATCAATCAACAACTTTTCTTAAAATTGAAGGAGAAAAAGACCAATATTTAACGGCAATTACGTGGAGCCCGGATTCTAAATTTATTTTTGTGGGAGTTTTAAACAGAGGTCAGAATCATTTAAGAATGAATAAATATGACGCGGTTACAGGAAATTTCATCAATACACTGTTTGAAGAAACAAGTGATAAATATGTTGAACCGCAACATCCGCTGACGTTTTTCCCGAATTCAAATACAGATTTTATCTGGCAAAGCCAGAGAACGGGATACAACCATTTATTTCATTACAGCTTAGAAAAAGGTCTGATTGCTCAGATTACAAAAGGGGATTGGCTGGTAACCGATATTTTAGGTTTTAATGAAAAGAAAAAAGAAATTTACTATACTTCTACGCAGGAAACTCCGACTGAGAAGCATTTTTACAGAATCAATTGGAATACTTTTAAAACACAGAGATTAGACAATGCAGAAGGAGTACATTCAGGAGTGTTGAGCAGTGACGGGAATTATTTGTATGATTCTTACAGCAATGCAACCACGCCTAGAGTTGCAGATATTTTGAATACATCGACTTTAAAAGCTACGAATCTTTTAAAATCAGATAATCCTCTAAAAAATTACGACCGTCCTGAAGTTAAAAACATCACTTTGAAAGCTGATGACGGAACGATTTTGTATGCAAAAGTTATTCTTCCGACCAATTTTGATCCTAATAAAAAATATCCTGCCATTGTTTATTTATACAACGGTCCGCATTTGCAGTTGGTGACAAATTCTTTCCCGGCTTCAGGAAATCTTTGGTATGAATATATGGCTCAGAACGGTTATGTTATTTTTACAATGGACGGAAGAGGTTCTTCAAACCGTGGACTGAAATTTGAGCAGGCTGTTTTCAGAAACCTAGGAACAACAGAAATGAACGACCAGATGAAAGGGGTAAATTACCTGAAATCTCTTCCTTATGTAGATTCTGAAAGAATGGGAATTCACGGTTGGAGCTTTGGCGGATTTATGACGACGAGCTTCATGCTTCGTCAACCGGATGTTTTCAAAGTAGGTGTTGCAGGTGGCCCTGTAATCGACTGGAGCATGTACGAAATCATGTACGGCGAAAGATATATGGATACTCCACAGGAAAATCCTCAAGGCTATGCTGCTTCAAATCTTTTGGATAAAGTACAGAATTTAAAAGGTAAATTACTGATGATCCACGGCGCGCAGGATGATGTTGTAGTTTGGCAGCATTCTATGAAATTCATCAAATCGGCTGTTGATCAGGGTGTTCAGATGGATTATTTTGTTTATCCGGGACATCCGCATAATGTTATCGGCAAAGACAGAGTGCATTTGATGCAGAAAGTCACCGATTATTTTGATTTATATCTAAAGAAATAATAATAAAAAATCCAGTCTAAATTAGGCTGGATTTTTTGTTTTACTAAAATTTCATCAATAGGGTTGGGCTTTAGCCCAACTGCAAAAAAATGTAATTTCAAAACTGGCTTTAGCCAAAACATACCATAAATTTTGGCTAAAGCCAAATTGCAATATCCAAAACTAAAACGGGCTAAAGCCCGTTCCTATTGATAATAAATCTCGTTGATTATACAGATTAAGCAGATTAAAAAAATGAAAATAAATCTGCGTCATCAGCAAAATCAGCGAGAGATTAAAAAATTATTCCGGAAGCCAAACGCTCACATTCCCTGCCGGAACCGGAAAATCTGCCCATCCGTCTTCTCGTATTTCTACTTTTTCTTCAGATCTTCCCAAGGCATCATAAAATGTTCTTCCGACATATCTTTCTCCCATTTCCATTGGTTTTGTGTAAGCATCTTTATTGCTTAGAACAACAGCGCAACCTTCATGCTCATCGTCGCCTTCACGAATCCAGCCCAAGCAATTCGCATCTTCAAAATAATCTCGCTGAATTCCGTATGCGTTTTCTTTTCTTGCTTTTAAAAGCGCTTCAATTCCGTCAACTTTTTCCAGTACTATTTCATGCTCATATCCTTCACGGTCGGTGTCTTTATAACTTGCACCGTATAAGTCGGGATAAAAAATACAAGGATAACCGTTTTCCCTCAATAAAATTAAAGCATAAGCAATCGGTTTAAACCAAGGTTCTACGGGAGCTTCCAGATCCTGTAAAGGCTGCGTATCGTGATTATCAACCAGACTTACCGAATGAAGCGGGTCGGCTTCTGTAAGAGTTTCAGAAAGAATGTGCCTCAAATCATAAGAATCTCCTTCTTTCGACGCAGTATGGAAATTGTTTTGAAGCGAACTGTCAAAAAGGCTCATACAGCCTTCCGTAGCTTCAATATATTTCTGAAGTAAATTTAAATATCCGGGAGCCCAATATTCTCCAACCGCAAAAATATTTTTTCCTGAATTGGAGCGCAATATAGTAAGCCATTCTTTATAAAAATCAAAGGAAATATGTTTTAAAGCGTCGAGTCTTACGCCATCAAAATCGGTTTCATCAAAATACCATTTCGCCCAGTTGTTCAGCTCTTCCCGCACGTGAGGATTTCGGTGCTCAATATCATTAAACATCAGGTAATCGTAATTTCCTTTCTCATCATCAATCATTTCTTCCCAGTCGTCACCATATTCAGATTTGATTTTATAGATGTGCGAATCTCTTCCTTCGGCATAATCGGTTCCACTGAAGCAGGTAAAATTCCATTCAAATTCAGAATATTTTTTCTGTCTTCCCGGAAATGTAAATTTGGTATACGATTCAATTTCTATTTCTCCTGAAATGACTTTATCACGGTTGTTCTCGTCAACCTTTACGACTTTGAATTTTTCAAGTTCGTCACCGCCGCCTTTGTGTCCCAAAACAACATCTACAATGACTTCGATGTTATTTTTTTTAAGGGTTTTAATAGCATTAATATATTCGTCTTTCGTTCCGTATTTTGTAGGGATTGAATTTTTCTGGTCAAATTCGCCAAGATCAAAAAGGTCGTAAGAATCATATCCTACAGAATTTTCGCCGTCTGTTCCTTTATAAGCGGGAGGAAACCAAACGGAGCTAATTCCTAGATCGGATAAATATTCTGCCTGTTCTTTAGCGTGATTCCATAGCGTTCCGTTTCCTTCGGAATACCAATGGAAAAATTGTATCATGGTCGGATTCATAATAAAAATAAATTTTGTGATATCAATTGATTGATTTTTTGTAATTATTCAAAATCCTCAAACGGAATTTTAAGTTGAACCGAAATCTGCTTTTTTTCTTCTGTGTTGAGGTGTGATAATGACAGTCCCAATAATCGTACCGCTTTATCGAAAGGGCGAAGTTCCCAAAGTTTTTTTGCCGTGGCAAAATATTGCTCGGGAGAAGTGAAATATTCTTCCTTCGTAAAACTTCTCGTAAATAATGAAAAGTCTTTGTATTTGATTTTCAGGGTTAAAGATCTTCCCAGGATCTGGTGTTTCTGTAAACGCTGATGAAGCTCTTGGCTTAAATTTTCTAATTTTTCGTTGATTTGCTGTTCGTCTAAAAGGTCTTCGAAGAAAGTTCTTTCCACCGCAACGCTTTTCTGTATTCTGTTGGGTTTTACTTCCGAATTGTGAATTCCGCGGACAACATTGTAATAATAAGCTCCTGATTTTCCGAAAAGCCTCGTTAAATCTTCTATTGATCTTTTTTTTAAATCTTTTCCTTTATAAATTGCGAGACTGAACATTTTATTGGCGGTTACTTTTCCTACACCATAAAATTTTTCGACTGGAAGTTCTTCTAAAAATTGCTCTACTTTTTCAGGATGAATGGTTTTCTGTCCGTTCGGTTTATTAATATCTGAAGCAACTTTCGCTAAAAATTTATTGATTGAAATTCCTGCGGAAGCCGTTAAACCGGTTTGCTCAAATATTTTTTGACGGATTTCCTTCGCAATCTGATTGGCAGATTCTATTCCTTTTTTATTTTCGGTAACATCAAGATAAGCTTCATCCAAAGAAAGCGGTTCTACAAGATCGGTGTATTCATAAAAAATCTCACGGATTTTTCTTGATATTTCTTTATACCGTGCAAACCTAGGCGGAACAAATATTAAACGCGGGCATTTCTCTTTAGCCGTTTTACTCGGCATTGCAGAACGAACTCCAAATTTTCTTGCTTCATAACTCGCTGCCGAAACAACACCACGATGACCGCCACCAACTGCAATTGCTTTCCCACGCAATGTAGGATTGTCATGCTGTTCCACAGAAGCATAAAATGCATCCATATCGACATGAATTATTTTGCGGAGCGGAAACGGAGAATCCATATCACAAAGGTATGGATTCTAAGATTTGTTAGTTCAAAGTTCTATGTTTAAGGTTTGAAGTTTAATCACAAGTTCCTCTCAGTTTAAGATTAACCTAATCTCAACCTTATTTTAAAAGTCTATCAATCGTCGCCTGAATTTCAGGATCTTCAGGAGAAATCGCATAATATTTTGCAATCTCAGATTTTTGGTCAATCACCATATATCTCGGAATCCAGTTTAAATCGATGTAATTGTTGAAATCATTTTTCCAGCCTGAAGAAAACCAATAATTTTCTTTTTCTTTCATATTAAATCTTTCCAGACTGCTGTCAAATTTTTCTTTTGACCTTTCCAGAGAAAAGAATACAAAATCGATATTGGGATTATTTTTTTCTAGTTCTTCGGCTTTTGGTAACGCCTTAAGACAATCTCTGCACCAACCTGCCCAGAAATCAATCACCAAAACTTTTCCTTTGTGCTTGTCTAATATTTCCTGAACGCTTATGCTTTTTCCGTTTTCATCTTCCAACTTCTGATGTAATGCCTCTTTTGAAAACTGAGTTTTTGAAACTTCAGGCGTTTTTTGTGCGCAACCCAAAGTGAAAATACCCAACATCATGGCAATCATGATCTGCTTCATATCTAAATTTTTTACAAATCTAAACATTGAAACGGAATATTAGAATGAAATCATATGAATTAGCAGAAATTTAAGAATTGAAATAATCTATAAAATATATCAACACCTATATTATTCTGACAAAAGAAGATCACTAAAAAGTAATTTGAGATTCTTCATTTCACTTTGTTCCATTCAGAATGACAAACAGAATTATTTTTTATTCACATAATTCATAATCGCCTGATTGAATTCTTCTTTTTTATCAATCACCACATTGATTGGCCAATAATACACCAGATCACGCAGATAATCGAAAGTTTTGAGACGAACGTAATCTTTTTCAGTCGTTAAAATTAATTTGTATTCACCCAGTTTTTTGTATTCAGCGAGAATATTTTTAATATCAGCTTCAGAAAAATTGTGATGATCTCTGAATTTCAAATGTTTCACTCGCTGAGAGAATTTAGCTAAATGAGCCAACAAGGGTTTTGGATTGGCGATTCCGGTGATTAAAAGAATGTCGTAATAATTCAGGTTGTTATCAGGAAGCATTTTTTCCCTTGTTCCGTAAACATTTTCATCATAACCAATCGATGAGAAAAATACTTTCTGGGTTCTTGTCGGACGGATTCTCGAAATATAATACTGTTTTGTTTCTTCAGTCAGTTCATCAGGACATTTGCTGACCATAATGATGTCGGCTCGACTTGCTCCTCCTCTTGATTCTCTTAAATCTCCCGCAGGTAGAAGGTGATCTTTGAAATAAGGATCATTAAAATCGGTCATCAGAATATTAAATCCGGCTTTGATGGCTCTATGCTGCATCGCATCATCAAGAATCAGAACATCAAGATCCATATCTTCGATTACTTTTTTGGCTCCAGGAACCCGGTCTTCGGAAACGGCAATCACAAAACGGTTTTTAAAACGCTCAAAAAGCTGCATCGCTTCATCACCCACAGTTTTATAATTACTGTCGTAATTAGTAACGTCATATCCTTTTGTCAATCTTCCGTAACCTCTGGAAAGCACACCGGTTCTGTAATATTTAGACAGAGATTTGGCGAGGTACATCACCATCGGCGATTTCCCGCTTCCGCCCACAGAAAGATTACCGACATTGATAATCGGTGTCTTGAATTTCGTAGATTTAAAAATTCCCAGATCATACATTGTGTTTCGGATGCCCGTAACCATGTGATAACCTAAAGAAAAAGGATAGAGATACCATCTTTTCATACGTTGGCAAAAATAAGAATTTTAAAACCTTTTAGAAGATGTTTTTGGTCAGTTTTCAAAAATAAATCTTAATTTTTTTGTCATAAATTAAAGTATTTTTGCAAGAACGTTTAAGAAGTGAAATTTAAACAAATTATTTAAAGGAAAACGGGTATAATTTGTTTTGTTTTATTTCTAAATTAAATAGTATTACATTGAGATATTTTATTGAATTTTCATACAACGGGAAAAATTATTTTGGCTATCAGATTCAGCCGAAAGATATTTCCGTGCAAGAAGAACTGGAAAATGCACTTTCAACCATTTTAAGGGAAGAAATTAAAACAACAGGAGCGGGTAGAACCGATACGGGAGTTCATGCCAAAAAAATGTTTGCTCATTTTGAGACCGAACAGGAACTGAGCGACCAGCTTTCTCATAAGCTCAACAGTTTTCTTCCAGCCGATATTTCAATAAAAAGGATATTTAAAGTTAAAGATGATTTTCATGCGCGTTTTGATGCGACTTTCAGAACGTATGAATATTATATTTCTTTAGAAAAAAATCCGTTTACTCAGGATTCGGCTTGGCAACACTGGAGAAAATCTTTAGACATCAGTAAAATGAATGAAGCCTGTAAAATTTTATTTGAATATGAAGATTTTACAAGTTTTGCGAAACTTCATACCGACAACAAAACCAATCTGTGCAAAATGTACAAAGCAGAATGGGAACAGAACGGAACTGAGTTGAAATTTACCATTTCAGCCAACCGGTTTTTACGAAATATGGTAAGAGCAATTGTCGGAACGATGGTTGAGGTGGGTTCAGGAAAAATTCAGCCTGAAGATGTGCGAAAAGTAATCGAAAATAAAAACCGAAATTCTGCCGGAACTTCTGCGCCGGCTCATGCACTTTTTTTGGTAGATGTTGGTTATGATTTTAAATAAATGATTAAATTTATACCAAACTAAAGGCTATGATGTCAATAATTATTCTTGTAGGTTCTTATCGTTATTACGCAGGATTGGCAGAGAGATTTGGCAAAAAAAGATGGTATTTCGGGCTTTTAGCGATTGGTGTTTATTTAGGATTTCAGATGATGTTTCTGTTTTCGTACGAAGCTTTCATGGTTTTAAATAATCCTGATTTTTTTAATGAAAATAAGTATTCCGGTTTTTCGGTAATCAATATTATCAACTGGCTGTTTGGAATAGGTGGCGTTTTAGGGATTTACAAGCTGCTTGAATATAAATTTAAAAAAGGAAATATTTCAAGCCCTGCTTTGGAAATCGAAGAAATAGTTAACAAATAATGATAAATAAATGGTGACTTGATGTTTCAAAGTCACCATTTTAATTTTTTAAACTAATCATCATGGATGCAATCGGCCAATTAGCTTTTGCGCTCAATCATTTTGCTGGTCTTACAGAAGAAGATTTCAAATTATCTGAAAATTGCTGGCTTCCTAAAAATTACAAAAAAGGCGAATTCTATAATCTGCGAGGCACGGTTTGTACCTATTTCGGTTTTATTGTAGATGGAGTTTTCCGGTCTTATACGATTGATGAGAAAACCGGAGAAGAAAAAAATGTATTTCTGTATTCGGCAAATGGTTTTGTGGTTTCCTTTAAAAGTTTTATTAATCAAATTCCGTGTGATTATCACACGCAGGCTTTAACGGATGCTTCTATTATTTTTATCAGATATACCGATTTGTTTTCGTTGTACAATCGATCGCACAGTTGGGAAAAATTTGGAAGATTACTGGCACAGGAAGCATTCAATATTACCATGTCCAGAATTGAGGGATTTATTTTAAAATCACCTGAAGAGCGGTATTTAGATCTCATCAAGCAGCATCCTGATATTTTTAATAATGTTCCGTTATCATATTTCTTCGTATTTAGGAATTCAAGGGCCGTCTTTAAGCAGAATCAGAAAAAGAATTTCAGGTAAATAATACGATTTTAACCGAGGTTAAAATTATCCTCATTTTATTGGCGGAACTTTGTCTCATAATTAAAAACCAACTTAAAAATAAAAGTTATGAAAACAAAAACAATCGTATTAATTCATGGGTTATTTGTGAACAATACAAGCTGGAAAGAGTGGAAAACTTATTTTGAAAACCAGGGTTACACGGTGCATGCT
>NZ_JBFRGA010000103.1:0-10490 GCF_052115105.1 Chryseobacterium sp. 2TAF14 | reverse complement strand
TGTAGAAGACTGTAAGTCTGACCATTTTGGCCATTCAACTTTATGTCTGAATTCGTTATAAGAACCTTTTAAAAAATCGACAAATGAACTCATAATTTATATTTGCACGGGCACAAGGATTCGAACCCTGATCAACGGTGTTGGAGACCGGTATCCTACCATTGGACGATGCCCGTAGATAAAAAAGCTTCCGAGAGTTTCCTTTCGGAAGCCTTTTGTATTATTTAGATAATTATTCTAAGATTTCAGTAACCTGACCTGAACCTACAGTTCTACCTCCTTCTCTGATCGCAAATCTAAGACCTACGTTAAGAGCGATTGGCTGTAGCAATTCTACAGAGATCTCTAAGTTATCTCCAGGCATTACCATTTCTACTCCTTCTGGTAAGAAGATCTCACCTGTAACGTCAGTAGTTCTTACGTAGAACTGAGGACGGTACTTGTTGTGGAATGGAGTGTGACGTCCACCTTCTTCCTTAGAAAGGATATAAACAGAAGCTTTGAATTTTTTGTGTGGCTTAACAGAATCTTTCTTAGCGATTACCATACCCCTCTTGATGTCAGTTTTTTCAATACCTCTCAACAATAGACCTACGTTATCACCAGCTTCACCTCTGTCTAGGATTTTTCTGAACATCTCAACTCCTGTAATAGTAGAAGTCAATTTCTCATCACCCATACCTACGATATCAACTGGATCTCCAGTGTTGATAACACCAGCCTCGATTCTACCAGTTGCTACAGTACCTCTACCTGTAATAGAGAATACGTCTTCGATTGGCATCAAGAAAGGCTTTTCAGTATCTCTTGGTGGTTGCTCGATCCAAGTATCAACAGCGTCCATCAATTCTTCAACTGATTTGAACCACTTATCGTTAGTATCAGGAGTTGCAGCAGTAGCAGCAGTAAGAGCTCCTAATGCAGAACCTTGAATTACTGGAGAGTTATCTCCGTCAAATTCGTAAGTAGACAATAAGTCTCTAAGTTCCATTTCAACTAGCTCTAATAATTCAGCATCGTCTACCATGTCAACTTTGTTCATGAAAACAACAATTCTAGGTACGTTTACCTGACGGCAAAGTAGGATATGCTCTCTAGTCTGAGGCATTGGCCCGTCAGTTGCAGCACATACTACGATTGCTCCATCCATCTGAGCAGCACCAGTTACCATGTTCTTTACGTAATCCGCGTGACCTGGACAGTCAACGTGAGCATAGTGTCTTTTTTCAGTTTCGTACTCAATGTGAGCAGTATTGATAGTAATCCCTCTTTCTTTTTCTTCTGGAGCAGAGTCAATAGCAGAGAAATCTTTTTTCTCAGCAAGACCTTTGCTCGCTAATACAGCAGAAATAGCTGCAGTAAGTGTAGTTTTACCATGGTCAACGTGACCAATAGTATAATAACAGGTCTTATGAATTTAAAAATAAGATTTAACTTAATAAAAGAAGAGCCGAAAAATTAATTTCCAGACCTTCAACCTATATGATGTAAATGAAAGATTTATCTTAAATAATCTCCTCTGTTCTCTTAGCCCGGTTAAAAATCCAAAAGATGATCGGGAAAATAAGCAATGTTAAAACAGTTGCCGTAATCAATCCGCCGATAATGACAATGGCTAAAGGTTTCTGAGATTCTGAACCGATTCCTGTAGATAATGCAGCCGGTAACAATCCGATCGACGCCATTAAAGCAGTCATAATGACGGGTCTTGTTCGAGATTTCACTCCATTTAGAACAGCTTCATCCAGTGGCAACCCATCTTTTACATTCTGATGAAATTCAGTAATCAAAATCACTCCGTTTTGAATACAAATTCCCAGTAAAGCAATCATTCCTACTCCTGCGGAAATTCCGAAATTCATTTGGGTTAAATGAAGCGCAATAATTCCTCCGATCAAAGCAAAGGGTACATTCGCCAAAACCAAAAGGGAATCTTTCATGTTTCCGAAAAGGATGAATAAAAGAAAGAATATCCCCAAAATACTGATCGGTACAACTTCTGTAAGCCTCGATGTTGCTCTTTGCTGGTTTTCAAACTGACCGGTCCATCCTACTTTATATCCTTCCGGAAGATCAATTTTTGCCACTTCTTTCTGAGCATCGGCAATCGTCCCTCCTAAATCACGGTCACGAATTGAAAATTTAATTCCGATATAACGTTTGATATCATCTCTGTAAATAAATGCTGCTCCGTTATTTTTCTCGATATTTCCGATTTCCTTCAAAGGAATCATCGTTCCGTCCTGCGTCGGAATCATCAATGAAGCGATGTCATTTTCATCTTTTCTGTATTCATGAGAATATCTTAAACGAATCGGGAATTTTCTTTCGCCATCATACATTTCTGACGCTGTTTTTCCGCCAAAAGCCATTTCCAGAACGGTTTGCGCATCTTCGGGCATCACACCGTAAGCTGCCATTTTATTTCTGTCCCAAACTACGTTTACTTCCGGCTGACCAATATTTTTAATAATTCCGGCATCACGTACACCATCGACATCTTTTATGGATTTTAAAACCTTATCCGCCAATTCATCCAAAGTCTGAAGATTATCACCGTAAATTTTAATTCCATTTTCTGCTTTAAAACCTGCAACAGCTTCGGCTACGTTATCAGAAATCGGCTGAGAATAATTAAATGTAATTCCTTGGTAATTGCTGAGTTTTTTATCAATATCTTCAATCAGCTGATCGTAGGTAATTTTACGTTTCCACTCATCTTTCGGTTGAAGATTTACCGCAAATTGTACAAATCCGAACCCGTTCGGATCGGTTCCGTCGTTGCTTCGTCCGGTTTGCGCCAAAACATCAGTTACTTCAGGAACACTCATAATATCTTTCTTTAAGATGTCGGCAGTTTTTAAAGATTCTTTTAAAGATGAACTCATCGGCATTTCTGCAGTGATCCAAAGTGAACCTTCATTTAATTGAGGTAAAAATTCTGTTCCTAAAAATTTTCCGGAAAATAAAGTTACTGCAACAATCGAAATGGAAATAATTAAGCTTAATTTTTTATTTTTAAAAGTAAATTTGAAACCTTTTAAAACAATTCTGTCCCAGAAATTCACAAAAGGATTGTTCTTTTCTCTTACATTTTTATTTAAAAGCAAATGCGTTAATACCGGAACTAAAGTCAATGTAAAAATTAAAGCGCCCAACAATGCAAAACCTAGCGTAAATGCTAAAGGCGAAAACATTTTACCTTCTACTTTCTGGAATGAGAAAATCGGAATTAATGAAGTGATGATAATTAATTTTGAAAAGAAAATAGCTTTTCCTAAACCCGTTCCGGTTTGTTTGATCCAGCCTGCTTTTGCGAGTTTATTGAATCTTTCATCGCCATATTTTTTGGCTTTATGATCGAGCATTACAAAAATCCCTTCCACCATGACGACGGCTCCGTCAATGATGATTCCGAAATCGACGGCTCCCAACGACAGTAAATTGGCGCTCATTCCTGCGATTTTTAAACATAAAAAAGCAAAAAGCAGAGACAAAGGAATGATGATGGAAACAATCACAGTTGTTCGCCAGTCTGCCATAAAGATCAAAACAATTACCGTAACGAGGATGATTCCTTCCAGCAAATTGTGCATCACCGTTTCTGTGGTAAAATCCATCAGATTGTCACGGTCGTAGAAAGTGACCATTTTTACATCTTTGGGAAGGATTTTTTCGTTAAGCTCTTTAATTTTAGCTTTCACGCCTACCAAAACTTCACGCGGATTTTCACCTTTTCGCATCACGACAATTCCTTCTACAGTGTCGTCCTGATTGTTTAATCCGGCCTGTCCTACTCTCGGTCGCGAACTTTCATGAACCTCAGCAACATATTTTACCAAAATAGGATTTCCGCTGTCGTTATGAATGGTAATATTCCCAATATCATCTGTCGACTGCACCAAACCAATTCCTCGCACAACATAAGCCTGTCCATTTTTTTCGATTACATCGCCTCCCACATTCAGATTGCTTTTCGTTACGGCTTCATAAACCTGCAACGGCGTTAAATTGTATTTATCTAAAGCTCTCGGGTCGATACTCAACTCAAAAACTTTATCCTGACCTCCGAAAACATTGATGTCTGCAACTCCGGGAACACCACGAAGCGCTCTGTCAATCACCCAATTCTGTAAAGTAAGAAGCTCACGGGAATCTTTTTTATTGCTTTGAAGCGTATATCTGAAAATTTCTCCGGTCGGTCCATAAGGAGGTTGTACTTCGGGATCAATTCCTTCAGGAAGACTTATATTTCTGAGCTGATTGTTGACCATATTTCGGGCAAACATATCATCAACTCCATCATCAAAAAGAATTTTAACAATGGAAAGACCAAACATGGTGGTACTTCGCACACTTGTTTTTTTCTGAACCGGACTCATCGCCAACTCAATCGGTGTCGTTACAAAACGTTCTACTTCTTCGGCACTTCTTCCGTCCCATTGTGTAATGATGACAATTTGGGTATTGGTAACATCGGGAAATGCCTCAATCGGCATATTTTTGAAGCTTATAAATCCTGCAACCGCCAAAACCGCTACCCAGATAAAGGTAAAAGCCTTATTTTTAAGTGAAAATGAGATTATATTTTTTATGAATTTATTCATGGGAATAGATGTTAGATATTAGGTTTTAGGGTTTAGTCTAATCTCTACTATTTATTTTATTTAAATATTTAAAAACCATTAAGAAGTGAAGAGGTAAGTTTAAAGAAGAAACATCTGATGATGACTGAAATGATAAAAGTTAAAGTAATTGGTAGTCTTTAATAGTCTTACTGCTTCAAAATATCTTAATGGTTCAAATCAATTAATTTTTTAAAGAGCGATAGATCAACAGCTGATTATTGGTAATTACGCCTTCGCCTTCCTTAAGACCTTCTGAAAGATAAGTGACTTCACCCAACTGTTTTAAAACCTGAATTTCTTTAATTTTCACATCTGTTCTCGATTTAAAAACGACTACATAACTTCTGTCATCATCAAAAATCACAGCTTTTGAAGGAATAGAAAGCGCCATTTTATTTTCAGATTTCGAAACTTTGATTGTCGCTTTGCTGTCGGGAATCAATAATCCGTTTGCGTTGTCAAGAACGACTCTTGCCTGCATTGCATTGGTTTCAGGATCGATAATTTTGAATATTTTATCAATTTTTCCGTCAAAAACTTTATCCGGATAAGAAAGTGTGGAAACCTGAGCGGGCATTCCAAGACTTATTTTGTCGATATCGGCTTCGTTGATATTCATAATTGCCCAAACATTTGTGGTATTGGCAACATCAAAAATATTCTCGCTTCTGTCACTTCTCAGCTGCATATCTTTATTGATGTCTTTATGAACAATATAACCGCTGATTGGCGCCAAAACGCTGTAAATATTCCCGTTTTTCACATTGTAAACCGTACTTACCGCAGATGCTCTCTGCATCTGATCTTCTGCTTTCTGAAGCTGGCTTTTTGCTTCCAGAACATCTCTTTCCGTATTCAGTTTTCCTTCATACATTTCTTTGGCTACACGAAGATTATTTTTGGCAACCTGTAAATCTGTTCTTGCATCGCTTACATCTTTTTGTACTTCTGCCAGTTCGGTACTTCTAATAGTTGCCAAAACCTGGCCTTTTCTTACATAATCACCAAGTTCGGCATTTACGCTCATCACATTTCCGCCAACCAAAGGATAAACATCGATATACGAATTGGCATCCGCAGAAATTTTACCGTAAAAACTGTAAGAATCTTCTATATTTTTGTTCTCAACTTTCGCTGTGGAAATTGATTCGAGCATCGTATTGCTCAGTTCAAAACCTTTTGGTTCTGGAGTTTTTGCAATTTCAGGCTTTGAGCATGACCATAAAAGCAAAGCTGAAAATAAGGGTATAATTATTTTTTTCATTGTATTGTTAATAGAAGATTTTGGTTTGTACTAATTGATTGAGCTGAATGGCAGATTCCATAAGCTCGTTTTTCATATCATAAATCTGCAGTGCAGTTTGACGATAGCTTTCCATGAAGTCTGTAAATTCGATCAGACTGATATTTCCGTTTCTGAAATTTTTAAGCATTCCGTCATAAACAAGATCAAGATTGCTTAAATCAGTAGATTTTATTTCAGCTAACTGATCGTATTGGGTTTTCCAGATTTGAAAAGCAGACTGCACTTTTGTTTCCAAATTGAGTTTTTGGAATTCGGCGTTTTTCTGATTCTGCTTAATGGCGAAATTGGCTTTTTCCACATTTCCTTTATTGCTTTTCCACAATGGAATAGGAATTCCTAATTTCAAATTAATTTCATTATTAAAAGTTCCGGAAGCCTGATCGTATTCTGCACCGACATTTAAATCCGGAACATTCAGTGATTTTTGCCATTGTGCATAAAGCTTAGAATTATCAATCATTTTTAAAATAAATAAATAATCAGCGTTGTTTTCGAGCGCTTTTCTTTTCAATTCTTCATCATCACCAAAAGGTTGGGCCGCCAAAATTTGTTTAGCTTCTTCTTCCGAAATCTGAGGCTCAATATTTTCTGTAATTCCGGTAAGGATTTTTAGGTTTTGCTCAAATTCCAAAAAATTTTTATTGATCCCGACTTTATCACTATTGAGCTGAATAACGATGCTCTGAAGCCTCACTTCGTCTTTCAGCGAGACATTTCCTTTTGCAGACTGCACTTTGTACGCTTTCAAAAGATCATTCATATAACCCAATTGCTTGTTGGTATTTTCAAGCTTGAGTTTTTCGTAATAAAGATTATAATAATTGGTATGAAGCTGGGTTCTCAATTCTACCAAAAGTTGTGAAAACTGTAATTGAGCCAACTCTTTATTAGATTTTGCAAAAGCAATTTCGTTTTTCTTTTTGCCGCCCATGTAAATCAGTTGGGTAACTTCGAAACCTTTTGCTCTTCCTGCATCTAAAACCCTTTTGTCTTGCGGATTGTAAGCATTGATATAACCGCTCATCTGCGGAAGCTCCCAGATTTTCGCCTGCAAAATATCTGCATCTGCCATATTGATGCTGTATTGCTCGGCAAGAAGCTGAAGATTGTTTTGCTGAAAGGCATTTTCGCACTCCAAAAGCGACATTTGCTTCTGCGCTGAAATCATTGAAGAAATTACAACGAACAGGCCTGCAATTTTGTTCATTCTATTATTTTGATGACAAAAATGCTGCTGCGCGATTAAAACGAACTTAAAGGAGGCTTAAAAAAAAATTAAATTATTGATTTTGTATAATTATCTTTAAATTTTTAACCATTAAGGGTTATTAAGGATTAAGAGTTTTTAAGAATCAATAAAATTGATTTAAGCGTTCTGTTTATTATTTACTTTTTAAATCTAAAGTTTATCCTTTTTGTTTTTAAAACTAAGCTAACGTAATAGTATTAAGATTAAAAATTTTAAGAATCAATAAAATTAATGTAGCGTGCTGCTTAATTATTTAACTTGGTAAATCTTAAAAAGTCTATCCTTTTTTATTCTTAAAAACTAAACAAACTTAATGGTTCAATAATCATTTATTAAAAACAACACTGAATTTATTTAAATTTTCAGAAGGAGAAGTATAAGAAATTCCGGCACTGTGATATTCTAAAATTCTCTTTACTATTCTTAAACCTAAACCGGAACCGGAAATATTCTGGGAATTGTTTCCACGCATGAAAGCTTCGAAAAGTTTTGGCTGCTCTTCTTTGGAAATGGTATTTCCGTGGGAAAGAATATCTACAGTTAAATGGCTTTCAGTTTCGGTAATGAGAATATTTACATCAGCATTATCAGAATATACCGCAGCGTTTTTAAGCAGATTGATAAAGACAATATCCAGAAGTGACTGCACTCCGTTGATGGTTAAAAAAGCGTTTTCCTGAGTTTCTTCAGCAATAAGAAAATCCATTTTAAGATTGGGGTAACTTTTCTTTACCCGGTCAAAAGATTCAAAAATCACTTCATCAATCCTTACTTCTTCGTAAATGCTCTGAATATTTTCTTTATCGAATTTTGTGAGAAGCAGAAGTGAATTGGTAAGATCTGACAATTGATAAACATCCTTCAACATTTGTTTAAGAGCCGAAAGCGTTTCGGGAGAATGCTGTTCAAGCTTAATTAAATTCTCCAGCTGAAAAGCCATTCTTGTAATAGGTGTCCTGATTTCGTGGGATGCACTTGCCGTAAAATCTTTTTGTGACTGGAAAACATCATTTAATCTTGAAATCATTGTATTGAATGAGTTTGCCAGAATACTGATCTCGTCATTTGACTGCTCTACCGGAACCTGTGTAGTGAGTTTATGAGCAGTAACTTCAGAAATTTCTTTGTTCAAATCTTCCAAAGGTCGGAGAAATTTCCCCATAAAATAATAGCTGAAAAAACCGATCAGCAAAGTACAGGTAATAAAAGCGGTAATTAAAAGGTATTTCAAATACTCCAACTTCGATTTCCCGTTGGTATCATAAGCACTGGTAAGAATGTAATAATTTTCTCCGTTGATGTTTTTTAAGGATGCGTAAACTTCAGGAACAGATTCTTCATTGTAAATGTCTTTTTTCTTGTCAAGATCGGCGAGAAGCTCTTTATTCCAGGTTACTTTTTGATCTTTTATGGTGCTGTAAATAAGCTCTTTGTTGCCATTAAAAATCAAGATGGTTTCATTCAGAAGAAAATTATCTGAGTTTTCATTAAAAAAAATAGGAGCCTCGTTCTCAAAATTTTTAGATTTGGAAATAAAGTTGGTGGTAAATCCTAATCGCCTTATAAATCGGTCTTTGAACTCTTCCCTGCGAAAATCATTAAACGAAATATAAATAATAATTAAAACAACCCCGAAAAGCAGCGAAAACGAAACGCTTAAAGTAAGTGCAATCTTTCTTTTTAAAGACATTTAAATGGTTTTTGGTTGTTAGTTTTTGGTTGTTGGTTTTTAGTATTAATATTTATAAAGGATTGAGATAATACCCGAAGCCTGATCTTGTATGAATCAGCTTTACTTTATATTCTTTATCGATCTTTTTTCTTAAAAAATTGATGTAAACTTCTACCGTATTGGTATTGGTATTAAAATTATGTTCCCATACATTTTCGGTGATTTGCTGTTTAGAAACCGTTCTTCCCTGTGCTTCCGCAAGATAAACCAGAAGCTGGAATTCTTTTAAAGTTAAGGTAATTTCGTTTCCTGCACGGAAAACTTTTTGTTCTGTTTTATTGATAATTAAATCATCAATTCTTATAATATCTAAATCGATGCTTTCAGAAGGAACTTTTCTTCGCAAAAGAGAATTCATCCTGAGCAACAACTCTTCAAACTGAAAAGGTTTTACTAGATAATCATCTGCCAGTCTCGTAAAAGCGTCTTTTTTATCAGAAATATCTCCGTAAGCAGAAATGATAATGATGGGCGTGTTTTTATCAAAAGAACGTATAGTTTGGCAAACATCCAGCCCATTAACTTTTGGAACATTAATGTCTAAAAGATATAAATCGTACCCATTATTTTTTATCTGACGAAGAAAAGTTTCGCCATCATAAATTCTGTCACAGGTAAAATTATTTGATTCTAAAAACTTGCTCAATTCTGCGGAGAGAATAAGGTCATCTTCTAATAAGAGAATGTTCATCACAAAATATTTATAACGAATTTAATGAAAAATTCAAGATTATTTGACGGAATTGATTTAATAAAAGCTCCGAATTTAATTTTCAAAATTTCTAAAGTATTATGGCTAAAGTATTTTGAAGCCTATGTTATGATTGATTAAAATAATATTAAACTTTATTGCAACCAACTCACTTTATTTTTTCATAATAATGATTGTTATCTGCATTTAATATTATTCGTAGTTCTTCATTAATCTTATTGGTAAAGTATGTATTATAAATTGCATCTTTTCCAAAATCTGAATACTTCAATATAATCCTTGTATTAAATACACCTTCAATAGCAAATTTACCATTCCCATAAAATTTACTTTTAAAACTACCGTCTTTATATAAAGTAAGTGTATCAGGTTTGTGAGGTGCTTCAACACAGCATATCTCAGTATTATAATTCCTGTTTGCATATTTACCCACATAGTCATTAGAACTAACAGGAAGGTCAACATTTAAAATAATTATTAAGCCAATTATTATAAAGATGATAATCAAGATATACTTTCATTAATTAAAAAATAATCTTTAATTATAAATAAATCGTCAATATTTAGAAATAAAAAAATCCCGAAGAAAATCGGGATGAAAAGTGAGCCAACTACGGGACTTGAACCCGTGACCTCTTCCTTACCAAGGAAGCRCTCTACCGCTGAGCTAAGTCGGCCTAAACAAAAAAATCACACTGTAGAGTATGATTTTTTTTGAGCGGAAGACGAGGGTCGAACTCGCGACATTCAGCTTGGAAGGCTGACGCTCTACCAACTGAGCTACTTCCGCAATTTTGTTTCCAAAACTATTGGTAAACGCTGTGCAAACTTAAGGAAACCCTTTAAATATGCAAGTTTTTTTT
>NZ_JBFRGA010000102.1:0-9109 GCF_052115105.1 Chryseobacterium sp. 2TAF14 | reverse complement strand
TCTCAAGACACCACTGAGGTTTTGCCAACGCCTGAGAAACATTTCTAAAATTCAATTGCGGAGGCATCGCCAAACCATTCCTGATTTCCTTTGCTCTGTATCCAAAAGTCGGAACATCAGATAAAACACAAAGTACATCATATCCTGAAGCTTCACAACGGTCGAGAATATCGTCACGCAACCATTCTTCTCTCGGATGATACAACTGATACCAAGCTTTTCCTTCGGTTAATTCGGCAATTCTTTCGATGCTGCTTGTTGTAACGGTACTTAAAATAAAAGGAATATTATGTTTAAAAGCTGCTTTAGCCAAAATTTCCGGAGCATTCGGCCACATTAATCCCTGCAAACCAACGGGGGAAATTCCGAAAGGTGCAGAATATTTTACACCAAATAATTCGGTTTCCATATTGGCTTCCGCATAATTATTGTTTAAATAACGCGGACGAAGCAATACTTCTCTTAATTCGTCTGTATTTCTATCTCTGTTAATATTTTCGTTGCAGCCACCGTCCAGATATTCGAAAGCGAAACGAGGCATTCTTTTTTTCGCTCTTTCAATCAAAAGTTCAAGCGATGCATAGTTGGTATCAAACGGAAACGACATAATTGGTTGTTAATTATTAATTGTTATTTGTTAATTATTAATGATTAAAAATTAACGGTTGAAGCACTTTCATTTGATAATGTTGCTGTAAAAAAGTTTCGTCAACTTTTTTGTTGGAAATCACCATTGAAGCTCCCAATGCAGAACCCAGCGGAGAATGCGTAGACATTACATTATAATGCTGGAAATGATGAGACATCAGTTTCATAAAGACATCATTATCGGTAAAGCCGCCATCAATGTAAATATTTTTTATTTCTGAATTTCCAATGGCATTTTTGATGGTGTGAATCTGCAGATCCATCAGCTCGATCATTAACTGATGATAAGCTTCTTCAAAAGTATCGAATGAATTCAGATCTGTTGCAGTAATCATTTTTCGTTTCAAAATAATCCCTTCAAAACGGAAATAGACCGCTTTGTGTTTCATTAAGCGAAGATACAGATCCTGATCAAACTTTACTTCTCTGTGGAAACCGTATTCTTTTCCATAATAATCGCACAATTTTTCAACCTGAATTTTATATTCATTACCCATGAAAAAACGGGATGCTTTCACTCGTTTTCCATCGATTCGCATATAATTAAGGCAATTGTTTTCGATGTCTTCATCGGTTAAGCTTTCATCGTTAAACGGATTCAGAGAAATACTCCACGTTCCTGTAGAAAGCAGTAAAAACGGTTCTTTTTTACTTAAAATATAAGGCAAAAGCGCTGAAGAACTGTCGTGAATTCCAACACCGATTTTCATTTTCTGATTTCTGTAAGAAGTATTGATGCTTGCAGACGTAGGAACAATCGGAGGTAACATATGATCAATTTCCTCTTCGTAAACCCAATCGTGATAATCTGCTTTATCGTAATCCCACAAATTGGTGTGACAACCGATCGAAGTAAATTCCGATACACAAATTCCGGTAAATAAATACGATAAATATTGCGGTAAATGAAGACTGTAACGAATTTTTTTGAATACTTCAGGATGTTTATATTTTAACCAAAACAATTGCAATCCTGAATTCAGCATTCCTGCTTGTGGAGAAGCTGTTTCACGGGCAATTTTCAATTTGCTGCCGTGTTTTTCATAGAATAGATCCAATATTTCATCTTCCATCGGTTTGGTGTAATTGTACAAAGGCGTCAGAACATTTCCTTTCTGATCAAGATGCACAAAACTCGCTCCGTATGTAGAAAAATTGATGGCTTTTACTTCAAAATTTTCATCGTCTAAAATGGCGTTGAAGTTTTCTTTAATCCAGTTTTGTAATGCAGGAAGATCTTCTGTAGGATAACCGTCTTCGTCTGTCGTTAACGGCAATTCTGTATATTCCCGAACAACTTCTTTGTAATTTTTATCAAATAGAAAGAATTTTTTATTGGTTTTTCCAATATCAAATACGATGGTTACCTTTTTTTTCTTGGACATTCTTATGATGAAGTATTATTTAAACACAAATAGCGCAAATGTCTTCACAAATAGCACTAAGTTGTTTATTTTTAATTAAAAAAACAAAATCATTAAGGAGTGTTCAGACATTAAGAAAACTTAATAATCTAAACACTTTTCCCTTAACGAAACTATATAAGGATACATATAATTAAAAACTTTCGATTGCACCTGAAAGTTTAAATTATCAAATTAAAACAGGCTTACAATCCTGTTGCTTTTACATTCAGACCTCTTTCAGAGATTAATGTTTCTCTTACTTTAAGGTTTCTGTACGCTGCAATTGGATCTAATGCAGCACCTGTCTGTAATCTCGCCGCTTTTAATAATGGACGAACATCTGTTCTGTAAGCATTCTGTAAAATTTCCTGCGCACGAACGACATCGTTATTCAACTGAGCATCTTTCAATGCTTTCTGATCTACCAAAAGTGCTTGTGCGTAAGCAATTAAAATCGCTTCCAAAGACTGAATCAAATCTTCCAAAGGATCTTTGATGTTGTGACTTGCATCAATCATCCAAGCCGGATAAGGATTTTGAGGATTGTTTTCCATTCCGTACACCAATTCGTTGAAAATCAAAAATAAAGCATAAGGTTTGATTGAACCTACTGTTAAATCATCATCTCCATATTTGCTGTCATTGAAATGGAAACCTCCTAATTTTCCTTTGTACATCAATGTTGCAACGATTTGTTCGATGTTTGAGTTTGGCAAATGGTGACCCAAATCTACCAAAGTATAAGCTCTTTCACCACAAGCGTTTGCCAACATGAAAGAAGTTCCCCAATCCTGGATTGTTGTTGAATAAAAATTTGGTTCGTAAGGCTTATATTCGATGAATAACTTCCAGTCTTCCGGCATTCCTGCGTAGATTTCTTTTAAACTTTGCTCAGTTTTTGACAAAGCAGTCTGGAAATTCAACTGTCCCGGGAAACTTGATCCGTCTGCCAACCAAACGGTTAAGCTTTTTGAATCTAATTCTTTCCCGATCCTGATTACTTCTTTATTATGCTCAACTGCGTAAGCTCTTGCATCTTCGTTTGCAGCATTCAAAGAACCGAATTTGTACGATTGTTTTGCGTTTGGCTGGTCCTGAAACGTGTTGGAATTCATCGCATCGAAAACCAATCCGTGAGAAGCTGCTTTTTCTTTAATTGCCGCAACATCACTTGGAATATCCCAAGGAATATGAAGGGAAATTGCTCCTGCAGAATGCGTTAAAGCGTGAATTAATCCTACATCATCTAATTTTTGCTCCAAAGAAGAAGGTTCGCCGCCGTAAGAAAATCTTCCGAAACGTGTTCCTCCTGCTCCTAAAGCCCAACTTGGAATTGCTACCTGAAAGTCAGCAATTTTGTTGACAATTTCAGAAACGTTGGCCCCTGATTTTGTCAGTTTATCTGATAAATAAGCGTAGTCTGAATTAAAATTTTCAACCTCGCTTTTATTATTTTGTTCAATGATATCTTTTCCTATAATCATGATTTATTTTTTACATTTTCAAATTGAATTTAAACCATTAAGATTATTTAAGTAGTTAAGCTCTTTTAAGAAAAATCAATAGATTYTTTAAGCATGTCTCTTAAAGCGAAGCTAAACTTAATCATTCTCAACTTCTTAATAAAACTTAATGGTTTAAATATTTTAATTTATCAATTTAAACTAATTTGCTTTAAAAATATTATCTCGGAAACGCATTTGCCATTCCGCCGTCTACATTGATGATATTTCCTGTGGTTTTGTCTAAGATCGCTACACAAGCGAAAACGCCGTTGGCAATATCCTCTGGAAGAATAATTTCGTTCAGAAGATTTCTTTTTGCGTAGAATGCAGGCAATTCTTCAACGGTAATTCCGTTTGCTTTTGCACGGCCTTCTGCCCAAGAACCTTCCCAGATTTTGCTTCCTACGATCACTCCGTCAGGATTTACCACATTTACACGGATTTTATCTGCTGCCAATTCTGCTGCCAATAATCTTGTCATATGTTGCTGTGCTGCTTTTGCCGTTCCGTAAGCTACGTTATTTGGACCTGCAACCAAACCGTTTTTACTTGCAATATTTACAATGTCACCGCCAAGATTCTGTTTTTTCATAATCTCAACACCAAATTTAGACATTAAGAACTGACCTTTTACCAAAACATTTTCCAGTAAATCCCAGTCTTTTGTTGTTGTATCTTCTAAAGATTTAGAAATAGCCAAACCTGCAGAATGTACGATGATATCTACTCCACCGAAAGCCAAAACCGTTTCTTTGAAAGCGTTTGCAATAGATTCTTCGCTTGTCACATCACACGGAACAGAAACTGCCTGATCTTTATTGTATTTTGCAGTAACAGATTCTACTGCTTCCTGATTAAGGTCTGTATAAACTACAACTGCACCTTCAGCAACCATTTTGTCGGCGATTGCCTGTCCGATTCCACCTCCGGCTCCGGTTACGATTGCAACTTTTCTTGATAATGGTTTTTCTTTTGGCATTCTCTGAAGTTTTGCTTCTTCCAATAACCAGTATTCGATATCGAATGCTTCCTGTCTTGGCAATGAAGTGTATTCAGAAATTGCTTCTGCTCCACGCATTACGTTGATGGCGTTTACATAAAATTCGCTCGCAACACGGGTTGTCTGCTTATCTTTTGAGAAACTGAACATTCCCACTCCCGGATAAATGATGATCACCGGATTCGGATCACGCATTGCAGGACTGTTTGGATGTTTGCAGGTTTCGTAATATTCTTTGTATTCCTGTCTGTACTGTTCGAAAAGAGGATTTAATTTTTCTAAAATAGCTTTAGAGTCTGTTAAATCTTCATTTTTATCTAATGTTAAAACTAAAGGCTGAATTTTCGTTCTAAGGAAATGATCCGGACAAGAAGTTCCAAGCGGAGCCAGTCTTTCTAAATCATTACTGTTGATGTATTCCAAAACAACATCGCTGTCTGTGAAATGACCGACCATTCTGTTTTCAGAAGAAGCCAAACCTCTTAATAAAGGCATCAATTGAGCCGCCTTATTTTTACGTTCATCCGCAGGAAGAGATTCTACTTTCTGTCCTCCGAAAACCTGTCCGTTTTCTTCAATTTTTTTAGCGATATATTCAGAAGCAGTTTCAATTACTTCCAAACTGTTGATGTAACATTCATACGAAGTATCACCCCAAGTGAACAATCCGTGGCTTCCCAAAACGATTCCTCTGATTCCGGGATTATCTGCTAAACATTTTTCAAGCTGTAAACCTAAGTCGAAGCCAGGTCTTTGCCAAGGAACCCATCCCATTGTATCGCCCCAGATTTCTTTTGTAATTTTTTCGCTGTCTTTTGCTGCAGCAACCGCAATCAACGCATCCGGATGAAGGTGATCGATATGTTTAAATGGAAGTAAACCATGCAACGGAGTGTCGATTGAAGGCGCTTTGCTGTCTAAATCGAAAATACAGTGATCAAATAAACCTACCATTCTGTCTTCGTCTGCTAAACCTCCGTAAACGTTTTTAAGGTTTCTCAATCTTTCTGTATATAGACCTGCAATTCCTTTTCTTGTCAACGTTCCGATGTCGCCACCTGAACCTTTTACCCACATTACCTCAACTTCTTCGTTGTTTAACGGGTCTTTTTCGATGGTTTTGCAACTTGTGTTACCTCCGCCATAATTGGTAATTCTAAGATCTGCCCCTAATATGTTTGAACGGTATAAAAATAAAGCAACCTGATCGTCTCCTAAAGAAGCTGCCTTGCTTTCATCCCATAAATAATCTACGTATTTGAATGTTTTTACGTTTTCCATTTGTTTTTCTTTTGTTTCTGAATTTTAACCCAAATTTAGACTGTAGTAATTTTTACAGCATCCCGTACTATACTGCTGAACCGGTTATTTAAAGATAAATTAACACTGATATTTATCACGTTTCCGATTCAGCGGTACGGTATTTCATTAAGGTTAAGTATAAATTAATATTTTGATTTGGTGCTTATTGCAATTAATATCCCGGAAGCTGCGTCAGGTTTGGATTATCTACAAGAGGATGTCCTGCTGAAGCTGCCGCAAACGGAAGCAATTCAGTTTTATTTGGTACAAATCCGTAGAAGAGACCGTCTCCTCCACCTTCAATCCAGTTTGGATAAGTTCCTCCGTTTTCTGCAGAACCTGTTGGTTTTGTATAGATAATATTTCCGATCTGAAGCGCATTAAACCCTGCCGTAAATCCTACAGCTTTTCTTGCATTACCATTGAACGTACTTGTATAAGCCTGGAACATATTTACAGGATACCATTTGTCATCGGCTGCAGAAGTTTGTCCGTTTGCTAATGCAATAGCTTTCAAAGTAGTCTGATAAGCGGCATAACCTCCTGAAGAAGTAGGAACAGCCTGAACTTGCGCAATCTGAGCCGGATCTGTTAAGTCAATATAAGTAACGGCCAAGAACGGATCTCCGTAAATCTGAGCGTTTTTATGAAATTTGTAAAGTCGGTAAACCGGTGTTGAAGCAAACTGACCTGTACGGTTTGATAAATTTTTCATCGCCGTTCTTGTTGCTTCAATTTCGCTGGCGATACGATTCATTCTGATTAAATCGGTACGAAGCATAAACTCGTCTGAAAACTCCCATTTACGCTCCTGAACAATTGCAGATTCAAATGCCTGCTGACCACTTGGAATCGGAAGCGAACCAATTCCTGCACGATTTCTTACCTGTTGCAGCGCTGCGATTCCCGCAGCTGTAGGTCCTGAATTTAAATAATTCTGAGTTTCTGCATACATCAATAAAACATCAGCATATCTTATCACTGGAATATTTAAGTTACGTGCATCTGCAGCTTGTGGCTCAACACACCAAGAGATTCTGAATTTTCCAGGCATAATGCAAGAATACGTAGTTCCCACATCCACCCAAGTATCACTTGCGTTACCAGAATTTAAGAAATAAATACTGTAAGAAGTACATGCAACATCTCTACGTTTATCTGCTGCATTAAAAGAAAGATAATAACTTGGAAGTATAAACTGTAAAGCTTTACGAGACCCATAAGTTCCACCTCTTGAACCCGGATGAGCATAAACACCGAATGCAGAATTGGTATTTGGACCGTATTGAGCAATGTGCCAAAGCATTTCCTGATTTACCGCTGCAAAATTTCTTCTGTCGAAATTAAACCATAAAGCTTCGAAACCACTTTTTCCTCCCTGAGCCTGTACTAAACTATTAGTCCCGGCATTAATTACAGAAAGTGCTGCTGCATCTGCAATCTGATACAATTGCTGTACTCTTGCATTATCCGGACGACGAGACATTATACCAGGAGAACTTGTATTCAGTTCCCAACGAAGAGAATATCCCGCTGCATACAAAGCAATTTTTGCTAAAAGCGCATTGGTAGATTGCTTGTTTAATCTTTCCGGTGTTCCGTTTGAAGCAGGCATGCTATTGATCGACTCCTGAATATCTGCAATTACTTTGTCATAAATCACATCACGAGAACTACGTTTAGGATAAAGCGTATTAGGATCGTTAGGATCTGCTTCTTCCAAAGGAATCCAAATTGCCGGAACATCACCGTAAACTCTGATCAGATTGAAGTAGCAAAATGCACGAATAGCCTTTGCTTCAGCCAATAACGCATCACGTTTTTGGCTTGCAGGCATATCCGGTAATCTATCGATGGCGATGTTGGTTCTTTCAATCACTGCATACATTGCAGAATAGATTCCTGTAACGGTATTTGGCGTTTTTGAATCGTATTGATAATTACAAATGTTATATTTAGAGTTATTTGTTGATCCGTCTTCTGCGGAATGGGTAACCGTGTCTCCCGCTCCCAACTGATAAAACATTTCGGTAGGAATAAGACCTCTGTACAATCCCTGTACAAAAGCATCTGCAGTTTCTATATTGGTAAATACTGATTCGGTATCAGATGAATTGTATGCAGGCTGATCTAAAAAATCGTCGCTGCACGAGCTGATGCTTAAACCAGCAACCAAAATAGTGGGAACTATAATTAGTTTTTTTAAAATACTGCGATTAATGAATATATTTTTCATGATTGAAACAATTAAATATTAAAAAGTAAGATTGATACCCAAAACGTAACTTCTAGATCTTGGGAATGAAGAGCTGTCATAACCTGGTGTAACAGTCACACCGCTTGCCGCCGAAACTTCCGGGTCAAATCCTGAATAGCCTGTTATAGTTGCCAAGTTATTCACTGTTGCATAAATACGTGCATTAGTCAATTTGATATGGCTTAAAAATTCTTTAGAAAAAGAATAACCTAAAGTTACCATAGAAACTCTTAAGTAAGAACCATCTTCTACATAATAAGATGAAGGATAAGTAATGTAGCTTGAATTGGTAGTTCCTAAGCTCCAAAGCCTTGATTCTTCGTTAGGGTTAAGTTCTTTTAATCTCACCAAACTTGTTGCAGCCTGTCCTGTATTAGGATCAATCACATGATAATAGTTATCTCCAAATTCGGAAGGTACATTCTGGAACATTGCATACGGACTCAAACTGTGTTTGGTAGCATTATAAACGTCTCCACCCACACTGAATTTTAAAAATACAGCAAGATCAAAACCTTTGTAAGAGAAGTTATTGCTGATTCCCCCAATAAAATCAGGAGTACCATTTCCTATTTTTACCAGTTTTCTTGTAAACTGATCTCCCGCCTCATTATCGGCAGCAAATTTAATATCTCCCGGTTTTGGAGTTCCCGAAGCTGGTTTTACCACTCCCGGTTTTAAGGTTAATGTTCCGTTTCCTGCCTGAATAAAGTCATCAGTGGTGTAAATCCCCTGATAAACATATCCGTACATATCTCCCAACTCTTCTCCAACTGTGGCGTAATAGGTTACCATACCAGATCTGTTACCTCCAACACTGAAGTTTCTGAAAGTTCTTCCTTCATCAAGAGATAATACTTTTGATTTATTAAAACCAATATTGGCATCTGTAGACCATCGGAAATTTTCCGATTTTAAGTTGATTGAGTTTAACGTGAATTCCATTCCTCTGTTTACCATGGAACCCACATTCACAAACATACTTTTGTAT
>NZ_JBFRGA010000101.1:0-9262 GCF_052115105.1 Chryseobacterium sp. 2TAF14 | reverse complement strand
CTTAAAGCATACTATAGTTAAACAATTTTGCGCCTTTGCGAAAAACCAATCATGAATTTTTTTTGCCCTTTTTGTGGTTAAAGAAAAATCATTTTAAACAAACTTTATCAAAAATTTAACAATTATGGTTTTCCTTATTAAAGGAATTAAAAAAACAATTATTTTCGTAATATAATTAACAACAAATAAATGCAAATTATGAAAAAGCTCTACACGAATGCATTTCTTATAGGCGCCACAGCTTTACTTTCTGCTCAGGAAGTGGTATGGCAAAAAGACATCAAATCATCTACCCAGGATTTCCTTTCGCAGGTCACTACAACGGTTGACCAGCAATATCTTGTTACGGGTAGCAGTATTCAGGCAGCAGGTAAAACTGCAGTGTCATCGGCAGGCTCAAGCCAAAATCATGGTTACGATTTTCATTTAGTCAAACTCAATCAGCAGGGTGAAGAAGCCTGGGAAAAGTATTTCTCGGGACAAAACCATGACTTTCTTTCGGCAACTGTGGCAACGCAGGAAGGCGGATTTCTCGTGGCGGGTACGTCTTTTTCAGGTAAAGGTTTAGATAAAAAAGATGCTTCTAAAGGAGGATCCGAYATCTGGCTGATCAGAATCAACGAATTCGGAGATGAATTGTGGCAGAAAACTTTGGGAACCTCGCAGGATGAAGAAGCCAGATCGGTAATTCAGACTGCTGATTTTGGTTTTATGGTCGCCGGGAATGTTCAAAATGCAGCCAACGGTTTCGGATCCAAAGATGTGACGGTTACAAGACTTGATAAAAACGGAAAAGTTGTTTCAGAATTAATTTTAGGCGGAAGAGGATTGGATGAAGTTGAAAAGATGATCCCGACTCCGGATGGAGGAGCGTTGTTGGGAGTTTATTCGAGAAGTTCCGGGTTCCGAGTTTCGGGTTCCGGGTCGCATGATTCGGGTTCCGGTAACGAAACCTCGAATCCCGTATCACGAACCTCCAAATCCAGCCCTAACTTCGGTGAAGGTGACTATTGGATAATCAAGCTCAGCAAAGACAACAAAATAGAATGGGAAAAGAATTTCGGAGGTAAAGGTGATGATCATTTAAGAACGATGGTTTTTACTTCTTCGGGTTACATTATTGGCGGAGAATCGAGATCTGAAAAGTCAGGAAACAWGACCGTAGGAATTGAGGAAGGAACCGATGTATGGCTGATCTCTTTAAACACAAAAGGTGAAGAGCAATGGCAGAAATCGTACAATTTCAAGAATCGTGATATTCTGATGGGGATGAATGTGATTAATRAGAGCCAAGATAAAAGAGAAAAGAATAAAGATGTCATCCTGAGCGGAGCAGAAGGAACTAAAGGCATATTGCTGGGCGGATACACGCAAGCGGAAGGAAGGATTGAGGCTGATGATGAAACTTTCTGGATGATGTACATTGATAATGACGGAAATGAGCAGTGGCGAAAACACGTAAAAGGTGAATCGAGAAAGAAAGAAGAAAGGCTATCTGATCTGAAAATGAATAAGGACGGTTCAATTGTTTTGGCAGGAACAAGTGCCGAAGAATTGGGTAAAGAGAACTGGAAGATCGTTAAACTTGGAGATTCTCAAATTGATCAGTTGATCGAGAAACAGAATATCAAGATCTATCCTAACCCTGTTTCAGATTACTGTTATGTTGAAATAGGGTTTGAAGAGGGAAGCTGGAAGCTGGGTGACGGGAAGTCTGAAGCTGAGATCATTATTTATGATATGGGCGGAAGACAATTACAAAGCCTGAAAACAAAGAATAAAGTGACAAAAATAAATACGCAGAACCTGATTCAGGGAGCCTACCTGGTTGTGGTAAAAACGGATGATGAGAAAACTGCAAATGCTAAACTGATTAAAAAATAAAACACAATGAAGAAAACAACAATTTTATTGGCAACGATGTTTCTAGGAAACGTATATGCTCAAAATAGTAATTCAGAAATTCCTGAAATCTTTCCTCCGAAGGCTTCGGTAGCCTCACTTTTAAGGATGGATCAAATCCCTGTTAATTTATCAACAGGAATTCCTGATATTTCACATGCTATCTTTAATGTTCCGATTGATAATATATTATCCTACAATATGAAAATCTCTTATCATCCTTCTCAGATAAGAGTAGAAGAAATAGGTTCTGAACTTGGAGTGGGATGGAGTGTTTCTGATGTAGGAATGATTACAAGAACGGTTAATGGCCTTAATGATGATAAAGCTTTGTGGGGAATTTTAGATAATCAGGTTTTGAGTTATGGATTTGATGGATATATATCAGCCAATACCAATAATTTCCTTAAAAAAAGATTATATGAATCGGTTTATTCGGGTCAGTATGATACATTGAGCGATGAATATATGTTCAGCTTTTTAGGAAATAGCGGAAAGTTTGTATTTGCTTATGAGAATGGAGTATACATTCCTAAAATTTTCGGGACTGAAAAAAAGTACAAAATACAATATGAAAGAGATTCTAATCTTAAACATCTCAAATCTTTTACAATCATTGATGATAAGGGATATCAATATATTTTTGATCTTTTTGAATCTGATACGAATATTGTGACATCTTCTATTGTTTCCCAGATCGCGCACACGACTAACATGCCTCTTACACCCTTTACAGAGTATAAAAATAACTGGCATTTAACAAAAATAAAAGACCCATCGAATAATGAAGTGTTTAATGCGGAATATGAAACGTATAATTTTCCTGATTCTACAATTAGAAGTACAGAATATAATCATATAATTGACCCGAATGTAAAAGACGATCTCAGATATAGGATTCAAAATCTTCATCATACAGATTACCTTCAACCATTATACAAAACTGATATCATTACTAAAAAAAATAACACCTATAAATTAAAAAAAATAACGATTCTGGACAGAGCGGTTATCAATTTTGATAAAACATCAATTAACGGGAATAATTTTTTAGATAAAGTTAAGTTGTATGATGCTCATAATCATCTGGTCAATTCATTTAAGTTCAATTTTAATACATCAGGGACTAAATTTGTTTTAGGAAGTATTGTAAATGAGCAGGACAGCAGATTAAACTACTCCTTTCATTATAATGGAGCACTTCCTGATAGTGATTCTTATGAAAAAGATAACTGGGGGTATTACAACGATAATAATTATACAGGTTGGTTTGATGTTGAGCAGTCTGAAATGAATCCTTCCGGTGCCGATAAAAGGACTAATCCTCTTGCTATTGCCGAAGGAATTCTTCAGTATGAGATCTCTCCTACAAAAGGAGTGAAAGAATATGTATGGGAAGCTAATACCTTTTCAGATATTGCAACAAGCACTATTGAATATTATGATATTCCTGAAAACAGAAACTATAATTCAAGTATTTTTGATAAAAATATTTTTAATAATCAACCAACAGAGGAAATATTTTATATAGATAATCCGCAAAATGTTATTGTAAATTTTAAAGCCACGCAATATTCATATCTCAACGATATCAGACCCTATACTTTACAGATTACACCTGTAAAATGTGATGTGCCTTATGACCCGAATGTTTTATTGCCAGATCCTTCCTCCTGCTATGAAGAAACGTATGCCAATACCGGCGGAATTACGAGAGGTAAGTATTATATGAATATAGATACAGGCACTTCAAAACAGATTTCTTTTTATGGTAAAGGCCTTTATAAAATTTCATTTATTTCTAATGGAGATTTACAATATAGTTCTGTGAAGTATAATATTGAAATTGCAAAATATTCTTTAACAAACTTTTATAAATACCTTTATGGTGGTGGAGTAAGAATTAAACAAATCAACTTTTGGGATAAAGTATCTGATATGAGCCTGGTCAATCAGCCCAAGCGTTATTTTCAATATTTATATAATTCTTTTAATGACTCATCAAAATCCAGTGGTGTGCTTAACAATAAGCCTGTTTATGTATATGAAAGAACCGTCAAAGAGAGCGATAATACCCCATGTACTAATTCTGTTGGCGGTTATGATCATTTAACAACATTTTACGGAGATGTGAATTATCGTACCTATAACAATAATGCGATTGTGCAAACAGCAAATCTCAACAGTTCTTTTGTAACCTATGCAAACGTAAAAGTAATTGAATCTGAAGGATATACCAAAAATTATTTTACCACACCATTAGACTATAATGATTATGACCCGCTAAATTATAATTATCCGTTTTTGCCTACTAAAAATCCTGAGAAAAAATACGGGTTGATCAATAAATCTGAAGTTTATAACAGTACCAACGGACTTTTGAGAAGAGATGAATATATATACAATCTCGTGGAATCCGAAATTTTTACAGGAGCGAAAACATATATTTCGGGTAATGGGGGATGCTTTGTTAAAAACTCTGCGATTTCAAGATTAATGAATACCTATGAAGATTATTTAACTCTTACGGGAAATCAAAACCATAATGTTGGAGGTTCATGCGGTCTGATTGGCGGGTGCGGAGAGTTGTCTTCTGTTTTAGATTCGAAGCCCATATACAAGAAAAATATTATCCCATTACTTCAGCAGAAAAAAATATCAGAATATTATCCGGGTAAAACTTCTGAACAGTTCACCACTTATACCTATAATGCTAATTACGATATAAGTAAAGAAATCAGACACCAAGCTGATCTTTCTTTAACAGAAACCAATTATAAATATGCAGCTGAAAAATCTAATACCAAACTGCTAAATGCTAACATAGTAAGTACTCCGCTGGAAACATCGGTAGTGGAAAGATTCGGTGCTTCGGATCCCGGAACCTTAGTTTCAAAAACGGAAACGAAGTATGATGATGCTTCCCATTTGTTCCCAAGCTCTATACAATCATATACTATTAACAATGAAACGCCTTCTACCCAGATTACTTTCAACCTGTATGACAGTAAAGGAAATCTTTTGCAGTATACTACGAAAGATGATATCCCGACTGCTATTATCTGGGGTTACAACAACACCCAGCCGATTGCGAAAGTGGAAGGAGCTAAACTTTCAGATATTCAGCAGTCTCTGATTGATACAATTGTTAATTCTTCCAACTCAGATGCTTCCAATTCTGCCAATGAACCTGCACTCATCACAGCTTTGGATAACTTCAGGAAAAATTCTGCTTTATCAAGCTATCAGATCAGTACGTATACTTACGATCCTTTGATTGGCGTAACAACGGTTACCCCGCCATCAGGAATCCGGGAGATTTACAAATACGATTCCACCAACAGACTGGAAAGCATCAAGGATGTTAACGGCAAGCTGTTAAAAGAATTCAAATACAATTATAAACCATAAAACTCAATCATGAAAAAAATATTAATTCCTATAGGAACCTTGCTGTTGTCTGGTTTATTCCAGGCGCAGCTGACTGCGACCGAAAACTATGTGTATTCGAAGACTTATCTCTCCGACCCTACCCTCTCCAGTCCTAAAACCTCAGAAACCGTTCAGTACTTTGACGGTCTGGGAAGACCGAAGCAGGTGGTGAATATCAAAGCCTCCCCATTGGGAAAAGATGTAGTGACGCATATTGAATATGACGGGTTCGGAAGACAGGTAAAAGATTACCTCCCTGTTCCACAATCCAATAGCCTGAACGGAGCAATTGTTCCCAATCCGCTTTCCAATGCGGCACAACCCGAAATTTACGGCTCAGAGAAGATTTATGCTGAGAAAATTTTTGAAAAATCACCATTAAACAGGATACAGCAACAGATACAGGTGGGAAATGATTGGTCGGGTAAACCTGTGCAATTCGGCTACGATATGAACGTTAGTGGAGAAGTAAAAAAATACAGCACCGGAACGGTTTGGGAAAATGGCGCTTCAAAATCTGAAATCAGTGTGGCGGAAACTTATGGCACAGCCCAACTCTATAAAAATGTTGTTACTGATGAAGACGGGAACAAAACCATAGAATTTAAAAATGGGAAAGGACAAACCATTTTGGTGAGAAAAGTGCTGAATACCACAGAAAATACAGATACGTATTATGTGTATAATAAATATGGTCAATTGGCATTTGTCATTCCGCCACTAGCCTCGGCTGCAGCTTCCATCTCAACCTCAGATCTTGATAACCTTTGCTATCAGTACCGTTATGACGACAGAAACAGATTGGTAGAAAAAAAGCTTCCCGGAAAAGGCTGGGAATATATGGTCTATGATAAAGCAGACCGATTGATTTTTACGCAGAATGCAGTAATGCGCCCATCAGGAAAATGGCTTTTTTCCAAATACGACAAATTTGGGAGAGTCATTATAACGGGGATTTTAGAAGGAACAAACAGGTCCGACATGCAGAATATGATAAGCAATCTTTCTATTACCGAAAACAGAGATACGGCAGGTTTTACCAAAAACGGAATACAGATTTATTATTCCAACAATATGTTTCCTTATCTAGAAACGGTTTTGTCGGTTAATTACTACGACACTTACCCTTCTTACAGCTTCAACCCTGCTTTTCCTTCTGCTATCTACGGAAAAACAATCTTAACCGATAACGCGGCAATCGGAAAAAGCACTAAAAGCCTTCCTGTAATGACTTTGGTAAAAAACATTGAAGATGACAGCTGGACGAAAACCTACACTTATTATGACACCAAAGGAAGACCTGTAGGGAGTTTTGCCATCAATCATCTGGGAGGTTACACCAAAACAGAGTCTGAGCTCGACTTTGCCGGCGCAGTATTGCAGACTAAAACTTTTCATAAAAGATTGGCCGCCGATGCCGAGAAAATAATTACCGAAACTTTCACGTACGATCATCAGAACAGATTGAAAGCCCATAAGCATAAAATTGATAACAACCCCGAAGAAATTTTAGCTCAGAATGAATACAACGAGTTGTCTCAGCTTACAACCAAAAAAGTTGGCGGAACAACTTTAGGAAGCGGCCTTCAGACATTAGATTACCAATACAACATTCGAGGTTGGATGACCAAAATCAATGATCCTAGCAATCTTGGAAGTGATTTGTTTGGCTATAAGATCAAATACAATCAGGTGGAGGGATTACAAACGCCCGATACCTCAGATCCCGCTTTGCAGGTTCTTCCCAGATACAACGGTAACATTGCCGAAGTAGACTGGAAAACAGGAGCCACCAGCAATGAATCTCTGAAAAGATACGGCTATGTTTATGACGGTTTGAACCGTTTATCGGCAGGATTTTACCAGAACGACACCAATCCGTCTCTTAGAGAATATTATGAGAAGGTAACTTATGATCTGAACGGAAATATCRAAACCATGAAAAGAACAGCCCAAAGAATGGGCGCAACTGCTTTGCTGATCGACAACCTTACGTATCAGTATGAAAACAACAATACAAGCAACCGACTGCAGAAAATAAGTGATGCGGTAACTTTGTCTCAGGGTTTTCCCTACAAAGCAGCTCCTGCCAATATAGGATATGACAATAACGGAAACATGACTTCTTTTACCGATAAAGGCATTTCATCAATTCAATATAATTTTCTAAATTTACCCAGACAGATCACGCAGAACTCGAAAACTACGAATTATGTGTACCGAGCAGACGGCGTAAAAGTGAAGAAGCTCTTTGGAACAGTGCAGACCGATTATCTGGATGGTTTCCAGTATAAATTTACCAATGCATGGGAAGATGAAACAGGAATGATGATGAATGATGAGATGAGACTTAGGATTATCCCCACTTCGGAAGGTTATTTTGATGCTCTGCGAAACAGGTATTTTTACAACTATACCGATCATCTGGGCAATGTAAGGTTAAGCTACAGCGATGCTGATGGAAACGGAGTGGTAACAGGAGACATTGTAGTAAATAATTGTTATAATACACCCGATGGACAGATGTGTAACAATTACATCATCACCGGTGAAGCTGAAGGTGTAACAAATTATTATCCTTTTGGAATGATGCACAATGCTCAATATTATAATTTTGAAAATACTTATAATTATAAATACAACGGAAAGGAGTTGCAGGAGACCGGAATGTATGATTATGGTGCAAGGTTTTATATGCCGGATATTGGTAGATGGGGAGTTGTAGATAATAAAGCTGAAAAATATGTTTCTCTTTCCCCACATCACTATGCTGGAAATAATCCCATATTATATATTGATATTGATGGAAATGAATTTACCGAAGATGCATGGGAATGGGTAAATAAATTAATTAAAGATATTGATTCAAAACAGAGCAAAAATAATTCTGACATTGCGAGATTAAGAGCTAAAATTGAATCTGGCAAAATGGGAGAAAAGGAAATAAAAAGATTAACTAATAGAATCGCAGGTCTAGCAGCAAACAATACGGAATTAGAAGGAGTACGAGGAGAAATTAATACTTTATCTGCTTCAAATCAAATATATGATGTTGCTGAAACAAATTTGTTAAGTGATTCTAATTCTAAAGTTGGCGCATTAGGTTTTAATTTTAAAAATGGTAAGGTTTATGTATTAATGCCGAGCAATGGAGGTACAGATTTATTTTCTCATGAATTAAAACATGCTTATCAGTTTGAAACGGGAGAAACCGGAATGGTGACGAAAGAAGAAAACGATAAAGGAGTTCTGTTTCTTGGAGATAAATCTGATGAAGTCGAAGGTTACGAGCGAGGTAAATTATTTGGACAGCGTGAAACTTATACCATAAATACTTTACCAGAAGTTTATAAAGATTTACCTGCTGGTCCAATAAATGTTAATAATCATCCAGAGATTTCAAGAGTAATGAAGCTACCTCCTGCACAGCAGAAACAAGCGCTTCAAAATATAGCAAATAAAGGAAGAGCATTTCGTGTTAATGGTCAAACATATTATAAAAAATGAAAAAAATAATAATTTTATTAGTAATTCCTTTATTATTTAGTTGTCAATCAAAAACAGTATTAGGAAAATATGAAAGCAGTTGCTATTCTATAGATTCTCCAAGTACGATACTAAACTTACAAAAGAATAATAGATTTATTTTAATTTATCCAAGTTCTGTTGAAAAAGTAATCGGTAATTGGAAAACCAATCAGGATACACTAATTTTAAATTCACAATTTAGTGTTTCTTTAACAGATCGGGACAGTACAACTTATAAAAAGAAATACTTTTTTTTAGTTAAAAGTAAAAAGCTAATCAATCTCGAGAATAAGAAATGTTTTATGAAACTTACAAAGCAATTTATAAAATAGTCATAATTCTATAGTACTAGGTAATGTATCAGAAGTGTTGGTTTTCTTTATTAATCGATGTTTAGGAA
>NZ_JBFRGA010000100.1:0-9272 GCF_052115105.1 Chryseobacterium sp. 2TAF14 | reverse complement strand
CTCATTTGCAGCGTCGATCAAAGCATTAGCTTCTTCTAATTTTGTGATTAGAATCTTATAAATATCCGCATCATTATCATATTTTGGTGTGGTATTCTGCTGTCCCATGAAAGCTTCACTATAAGGGGCATCGCCATACAAATCTACAATATATTGCATGTAGTATGCCTTCATAATTTTAGCAATGGCAATATAGTAATCTTGTTTATGGTCAGTATTTGCAAATCTCTCCATTTGGTCAAAATTAGCAACTCGAGGATATAAACCTTCCCAAATACCTCTATAGAAAGTATTGTCTACACTTGACAAGCTAAATTCTCTAGAGTATGGACCAGCAATAGTATATGAATTTCCAGCCCAGCTATTCATCATAAGGTTTCCAAATTGCATCATCGTTCCTGCCTGTGTTCTATAAGCCTGGCTAATAGCACCCGGAAGTATGAGCTCAGGAGTGATTTGCTCTGCCTGTACTGCATTAGGATTATCATTGACATCTAAATAATCGTTACTACATGATGTAGCTGTAAAACTTAAAGCAGCAGCTAAAATTGTTATTAAAAATTTATTGTTTTTCATTTTGTTTAATTAAAAAGTTGCATTAAGGTTAAAACCAAAAGTTCTCATGCTAGGATATTGTCCTGTCACTGCAATTCCACCAGCATTACCTGTTGTATTAGCCGTTTCCGGATCGTTAAAGTTTCTGTTATCTTTAGCGTAAATAAAGAATGGATTTCTTGCGTATACACCTATTGACAAAGAATTTACAAATGTGCTTCCAATAATTGATTTTGGTAAATCATAGCTTAAAGCAATTTCTCTTACTTTTAAAGCTGTACCATCAACAACAAATTCTTCTCCTATCGACGAGTAAGCTGCAGTTGTAAAGTAATTCATTACCCCAAAATAACTATCATCATTACCTACCGGTGTAGTATTTGCAACGTATTGTCCATTAATAAGCTGAACAGAATTAGGAATTACATAACCTTTAGATCTATCAAAGTCAGCTGTTTTTTCCGAAGCTCCTGTGGAACCTAAACTTTCTTTTACCAATGATACAAAGCTATTTCCTGTTCTGTAATCTGCAGTTGCGCTTAAGGTAATTCCCTTAAATTTAAATGAGGTGCTAAATCCTAAAATATAATCTGGGTTTACTTTTCCTAAAACTTCAAAATTTGATGTAGCCAAAGGATTACCATTTGCATTTACAATGATATTACCATTGGGATCTCTTTGGTATCTTGTTCCTTTAATAACCGGAAAGTTTTCACCTTTCACAGCAAATATACCAACATTTGTAGTAGTAGAATTATATAAAGCTACTTCATCTGCTCCATCTGCTAATGATAAAATTTCTGTATCGTACGTTGAATAAGATCCTCTTATTTTCCATTCAAAATCTTTTGTTTTAAAAGGTGTAAAGCCTAAATCGACTTCAAAACCTTTGTTTCTGCTATTTCCAATGTTATCTTGGAAATTAGTAATACCCGAAGCTGAAGAAGTAGAAATAGTAGTAATAAAGTTTTTATTATCATTTCTAAATATCGATCCGTCAAAAGTAATTCTGTCTTTGAAAAAGCCCAATTGTAATGAAGCTTCTTTAGACAAATAAAATTCAGGTTCAATATCTTGAGCAAAAATTGTTGTTGTAGGCAAATAAGATGATTGAGATCCGAAAGGATATCCTGTCGGGAATGCACCAACTCTATCCAATCCGTACAGACCAATAGTAGAACTGTTTCCTACTCTACTGTAGTTTAAACTTACTTTTGCATAGTTTAAAACTTTTCCTTGAAGAGCTGCAAATGCTTTCGTAGGAATAAAAGAAGCTCCAAAAGAATAATAAGGATAACCTTTGTTACTGAATGGCAACTGAACCCCTTCTATCGTAACCGGATTCACACTTGTAAGAGAACTTTTTTCATATCTGACAGTAGAGTTAAAATATAAGAAGTTCTTATATGCTAAATCTAAATTGGCAAACCATGCAAAAGATCTTTGTCTGGTGTTACTATTATCAAGTCTAGAAAATAGATCTGGCTGCAATACGTTATTGATATGATACCATCCCGGAATTTTAAGATTTTGACCTCCAACCTGAGTAGTAGAGGTAGATGCATCTTGAATATTATGACCCACGTTAAGCTTGAAGTTTAGATCATCTGTGAAGTCATAATCAAAATTAGCCATCAAATCACCATAATATCTAAAACTTGATGATACCGTTTTATAATAATTTGAAACGATTGGATCAAGACCATAATCTACCGGTGACGTACCATCAATAGGAGTATCTGTACCGTCATATATTCTATCAAAAGCAAAAGCATTAAGATGGCTTTCTTGAACTGAAGAACCAGAAACAGCAGTTCCTGCATAAGTGAATGAAATATGATCATTCAACTTATATTCCATGTTAATCAATCCGGTGAATATTCTGTCTTTAGTATCTGCTCTATCATTATCAATAGTCCAGTAAGGATTAACGGTATAAATACTATAACTTGCATCGGGAAGAGAATATCTGAATTGTCTTACGTCAACATTTGTTGGAGTTTGAAGTAGCTGCCCATAAAGGTTAGAATCAGTAGTTGATGTTCTTCTGTCTAAATAATTTACGTTTCCATCAATTCTAAATTTTCCTAATTGCTTTCCTGCTTTTAAGATAAAATTGTTTCTTTTTAAATTATCTTTTTCCACTACAAAGTCATTTTCAGCCCTGTTAACAGATAAGAAAACATAAGAATCAGAACCTCCTGCTGTTACAGATAGTCCATTTTGAATTAAAACACCAGTTTTAAAAAAGTTAGACATTCCATCTTTTTTATAACTAAAAGTTTCTCTCAACCAAGAATTATCAGCTTGAGGCATACCCACAATTAATGACTGTCCACCTAAAACAGAAGAATATGCCGGTCCCCAGTTTGTATTTTCATAAGGAGTCCAGTTAGCTCCATTATAATCTGTTGTGTCAAAAGTATCTCCCGGGTAACCTTGTCCGTAAAGCTTTTGTCTGATTGGCATTTTGAAGACAGTAGAAAAATCAATTGAACTTGTTAAATTAAATTGTAATCTTTCATTTTTTGTTCCTCTTTTTGTTGTTACAACAATAACTCCATTACTACCTCTTTCACCATATAAAGCTGCTCCTTGCATCCCTTTGATAATATTCATATTATCAATAATTTCTGGCGGTATATTTTGTAAAATTTCTAATGTTGAGATTACACCATCAATCACAACTAATGCCTGGTTATTTCCCGAGATCGATCTTGGTCCTCTGATTACAACCCTTGTTGAGGAATTAACAGAATTGTTAGTTGTATTAATCTGCAAACCAGATACCTTACCCGTTAAAGATTGAACAGCGTTTGGGTTGTTTGCCTGTGTAATTTCAGCACTATTCACAACTTGGTTAGTAGAAGTTACTGCATCCTGTCTTTTTTTTAGTCCTAGTGCTCCAGTAACCACTACTTCACGAATGTCCTGGGTTCTTAAAGAATCACTTTGTGTTTCTTGAGCATGTACCATGGCAATTGATGAAGTAAGCACCACAGCGAGAATACTTGTAGTTAATTTATTCATTTAATTTTTTAATTTTTTTGTGACTGTAAAGTTGTGAAATTTCTGTTAATAAACTCTTAAAATTTTTAAAAAAAATTAACTAATTTTAAAAAATTTAAATTTATTCACTTGTAATGATAATTCATTACTATTTTTTAATTATCTAATCACAAAAACAATTAAAAACATATAAAAAATAAAAAAAATTAGATAATTTGTATTAATTTATTAATTATTACTGTTTCACTTAATTTTAATTTATTTTTAAATAAAAAGAGAAGCGGTTATTGCTTCTCTTTTTGTTATAATGAGTTATTTTTTATTTTTTCTTACCTCTTTGCTGCTCTTGCGCTCTCTGTGCGTCCTGAGCTTTCTCCATCATTTCTCTCATTCGCTTCTGGAATTTCCCTTCAGCTTTAGGCTTTTCTTTGTTTGCCTGAATTTGGGCATGAATTTTCTTTTCATCAAGAATGACATATTTAATTACGAGAATAATCAAAATATTAATGGCATTCGATACAAAATAATACCAAGATAAACCAGATGCAGAAGTATTCAGGAAGAATAAGAATGTGATCGGGAAAATATACATAATCACTTTCATATTTGGCATTCCTTCCTGTTGAGGTTGCTGCATATTTCCTGAAGTCATTACCGTATAAATTAAGATTACAACTGTACAAGCCAACGCAAAAACACTTAAATGATCACCTAAGAAAGGAATTTTAAATGGTAATTTAATCAAATCGTCATAAGCTGTAAGATCTTTTGCAAACCAGAACCCTTGTCCTCGCAGATCGATAAAGTTTGGAAAGAACCTGAATAATGCATAGAAAATAGGAATCTGAACCAATGCCGGAAGACATCCCGCCATTTGATTAACACCTGCTTTTCTGTACACTTCCATGGTAGCCTGCTGCTTTTTCATAGGATCTGCATCTTTGAACTTAGCATTCACTTCATCAATTTCCGGACGAATTACCTTCATCATCGCACTCAATTTATGCTGTTTGTACATAATTGGTGACAAGATTAATTTAACGATAATTGTCATTAAGAAAATTACCCAACCCGCAGTTAATCCCCAATCAGCAATGATATTGTACATCGGCATGAAGAAATAACGGTTCATTCCACCAATGAAAGACCAACCTAATGGTAAAATTTCGTCAAAGTTTTTATCATAAGATTTTAATAACGGTAAATCCAACGGCATAAAATACCAAGTGAAGTCCTGATTAAATTCTCCACCGTTCATGGTAACAAAACCTTCGAAGTTTAATTTTTTCAGATATTCTCCTTCTTCGATCGTTTCCTGATTTCCTTTACTTTGCGTGAAACCTGTTTTAGATTCTATCACAGAAGAGAAAAACTGCTGTTTTACACCAATCCAGTTAAGCGTTTCTTTAGGTTCATCCATTGTCGTTCTTCCATCATACTCATAATCTTTATAATTATTGAAAGCATAAGAAAATTCTGAATGAGATTGTTCCTGAGCTCTACCCTTTTCTACATTTCTTACCTGATAATCCCAGATAAAATCTGCTTTGTTATCAGAAGTTACGTTGGCCAAACCTTGAGTTCTTACTTTAAAATCTAAAGTATATTGATCTTTAAGCTCAGCTTTAGGATTATTATTTAATGTATAAACAAATTGAATAATAGCTCCGTTGTAGTTTGCCGTTAAAGTAACAGAATTGTCCGTAACAACAGGCGAAAACACCAAATTTTTGGTATTAACCGTTTTCCCTGATTTATCTTTGAACTGGAAACCATAGCTCGAGTTATTTTTAGTAATCAGATTCAGCGGAAGATCAGCTTTGTCGGTTTTTTGGTCGTAAGCTTTGTACTTTAAAAGCTCAACTTTTGAGACCTGCCCTCCCAAACTTGCAAATTCAAGTTTCAATTCATTGTTTGCCAAATTAGAAACCTGAATGGCTCCCGGAGTTACATTAGGATTGATGTTGGCTGCAGGAGTAGGCGTTACAGCTTTTTTAGCCTGTTCTGTTTTTTGTTGCTCAGTTTTCAGTTTTTCTTCTTCAGCGCTATTCCTCTGGAAATAAAACATGAATCCGAAAAGAACCAAACATAAAACCGCAAAACTGATAATCTGACTTTTATCGAGTCCGTTGTTCTGTTGCATTTTATTTTTATTAAAATTTTAAATATTTAAATTAAAAACATTTCAAATAATTTAAAACGAAAGCTTAAAATTATCTGAAACATTAAGAAAATAAGTTGTAAAGATTAATTAAGGAATATCAAAAGATATTTTTAAGCATATCGCCTTAAATTCGTTTACGAATCCTTAATAATTCTTTTATTCTCAAATGCCTTAATGTTTAAAAACTAAAACATATTTACATTTTATAGCATTGCTATATTTTAGAGTCGACAAAAATACTGTTTTTTTATCAAAACTCTATACTATAATATGTTACTATATAATAAACTCAGGCTGAGAATAATCAGTCTGAGTTTATATATAACGTTTGTAATTTTAGAATTACTTTATTTTGAAGTACAAGCCTTAATAAATGCTCTGAACAATGGATGAGGCGTTGCAACTGTACTCTTGTATTCAGGATGATATTGTACCCCTACATAGAACGGGTGATCAGGCATTTCTAATGCCTCAACCAAGCCTGTTTCAGGGTTTCTACCGGTTGCCAGAAATCCGTTTGATTCAAATTCTCCGATATAATCACTGTTGAATTCATATCTGTGACGGTGTCTCTCAGTAATATTTTTTGCTCCGTAAATGTCGTTCAGTTTTGAACCGTTCTTCAAAGTACATTTCCATGCTCCAAGACGCATTGTACCGCCTTTGTCTACCACATTTTTCTGTTCTTCCATTAAAGAAATTACAGGATGCTCAGTAGAAGTATCAAATTCCATCGAGTTGGCTTTAGAATAACCTAAAACATTTCTCGCAAATTCAACGGTCATGATCTGCATTCCCAAACAGATTCCCAACATCGGAACTTTGTTTTCTCTTGCATATTGAGCGGTAAGAATCTTTCCTTCGATACCTCTGTCACCAAATCCCGGTGCAACCAAAATACCACAAACTCCGTCTAAGGTTTTCTTGATATTTTCGCTCGTTAAATCTCCACTGTACACCCATCTTACTTTTACCTCAGTTTCCAAGTCTGCACCTGCATGTTTGAAAGCTTCAGCAATTGAAATGTATGAATCTTGCAGAGAAACATATTTTCCAACCAAAGCAATTTCTACAGTTTTCTTTGGATTCTGAAATTTTTTCAGGAAAGTTTTCCAGTCTTTAAGATCTGCTTCTTTGTCACTTTTCAGATCTAATTCTTTAAGAACCACATCATCAAAGTTTTGCTTCTGAAGATACATCGGAACTTCATAAATGGTTTCAAGATCTTTGCATTCAATAACATTTTCTAAAGCAACGTTACAGAACTGAGCCAGTTTTGCTCTCTGATCTTTCGGAATTTTATGCTCTGTTCTACAAACCAAAACATCCGCCATAATTCCGCTTTCCATTAATTGGCGAACAGAATGCTGAGAAGGTTTTGTTTTTAATTCTCCACTTGAAGCCAAATAAGGCAATAATGTAAGGTGAATTACCATAGAATTATTTTCACCCAACTCCCATTTTAACTGACGAACAGTTTCTATGTAAGGCAAAGATTCAATATCTCCTACAGTTCCACCGATCTCAGTAATGATGATATCGTAGTTCTGCTTAGATAAAATTTTAATTCTACGCTTAATTTCGTTCGTAATATGAGGAATTACCTGAACTGTTTTTCCAAGAAAGTCTCCTTTTCTTTCTTTTTCGATAACCGTTTGGTAGATTTTCCCTGTTGTAACGTTGTTGTTTTGAGAAGTCGGCGCATCAAGATAACGCTCATAGTGTCCTAAATCCAGATCCGTCTCTGCGCCATCTTCGGTTACATAGCATTCTCCGTGTTCATAAGGGTTTAATGTTCCTGGGTCGATGTTAATATAAGGATCCAGTTTTTGGATGGTTACATTAAAGCCGCGCGATTTTAGCAGAAGTCCCAGAGAAGCAGAAACGATTCCCTTTCCCAAAGATGAAGTTACACCTCCTGTCACAAAGATGTACTTTGTATTCTTTTTACTCATTAGATTAGGTTTGTGCAAAGTTAGGGGAAAAAGAAATGCAAAGCAATTTTGTAGACGTTTTAAATTTTAGATTTAATTTTATTTTAATTGGAAAAGCCGATTACAAAACAAAAAAGGTTTCTCAAGTAATTTTGAGAAACCTTTCACCTAAACCAAATTATATATATGAAAATTATTTTTTCGCTAATTCTAAAAACAAACTTACCTCAACATCTTTTGCAACACCTGCTCCTGTAGGATCATATTTAATATTATAATCTAACCTGTTTATTGTAAACTTTGTCTGCAAGCCTGCAACTTCTTTTCCTTGCTGGTTTTTTGCAATTCCGCCAAAAGTTACCGGAATGCTGATCTCTTTGGTTACATCTTTAATCGTTAATTTACCTTTTAAGATATAATTATTACCTTTTTCTTTTGTAAAAGACGCACTTTCAAAACTCATTTCCGGGAATTGATCGGCGTCGAAGAAATCTGCACTTTTTAAATGCTTATCTCTCATCTCCACTCCTGTATTTATAGATGAAGTAATTACCGTAAAGTTAAAATGACCGTTATCTAAATTTGCACCCGGAGCATGAACTACACCTTTAAACTGATCAAATCTTCCCTGTACAAAACTGATTCCCATGTGTTTAATATTAAAATTAATTGATGAGTGTGCCGGATCAACTGACCACGTATTTTGTGCAAAAGTGAATACACTTACCAAAACCAAAGCAAAGCTTAATAGTATTTTTTTCATTTTATAAAAATTTATATCAACAAAGGTAATCACAGTTACAGTATAAATCATTGACCTATGATAATTTCTTATTTTTTTGGGGATATTATTTTTGAATATATTATATAAACTAAAAACATCAAGAGAAATACAATTATTGAATTACTGTACATCATTATTACCAAAAGATTTTCGTTTTGCTGATCTGTAAAATATAAAAACGGATTATTTCCTGAAATGATCAGGAAAACCCAATAAATACTTTCAAATAAAATGGCAATTTTCAATATTGAATTATAATTTTTCCTGAAGATAACTACTGTTACCAAACCGATTAAAGTAATTATTAAACAGAAAATCAGAACCATATAAGAATACATTCCAAAATTACCGCCCGGTAATCCTAAAAATTTCACAGTCCATTCTGTAAATTGGGTATGCAAAAGTGACATCACAATAAAATGAGTAAACTCAAAAAAATATTTTTCATAACCGAAAATTAAGTAAAATTAGGAAAGAAAATTTCAAAAAAAATATTGAACTTCGCAATATGGCAAAACTCAAAACAGCATATTTCTGTCAAAACTGTGGTTCACAATATCCTCAATGGACAGGACAGTGTAAAAACTGCGGTGAATGGAATACTTTAGTGGAAGAAGTCGTAGAAAAAACGTCTTCCAAAACACCACCTTTTTCAAAATCTAAACAACACGTTATCAACATCATCGAAGTTGAAGCCGTTGAAGAACCAAGAATAAAAACACCTTCAGATGAGCTGAACCGTGTTTTGGGAGGAGGCATTGTTTTAGGTTCTGTTACCTTAATCGGCGGCGAACCCGGAATTGGTAAATCTACTCTACTTTTGCAG
>NZ_JBFRGA010000099.1:0-9278 GCF_052115105.1 Chryseobacterium sp. 2TAF14 | reverse complement strand
ACCAAAAGACTGATATCTTCTTTTCTTTCATCCAATGGCGGAACATAAATTTCAATTACAGAAAGTCTGTGGTACAAATCTTCTCTGAATCTTCCGGCTTCAATCTCGGTCTGCATATTTTTGTTGGTTGCAGCCAAAACTCTTACATCTACTTTAATTTCTTTATCGCTTCCTACAGGAGAAACTTTGCTTTCCTGAAGTGCTCTCAACACTTTTGCCTGAGCGATAAGACTCATATCACCAATTTCATCCAGGAAAATGGTTCCTCCGTTTGCCTGCTCAAATTTCCCTTGCTTGTCTTTAATTGCTCCTGTAAACGAACCTTTTACATGTCCGAAAAGTTCAGATTCAATTAATTCTGAAGGTATTGCCGCACAGTTTACTTCAACCATCGGTCCTCTCGATCTTTCACTTAAATTGTGAATTGCATGAGCAACCAGTTCTTTTCCGGCTCCATTCGGTCCTGTAATCAAAACTCTCGCATCAGAAACAGCTACTTTTTCGATCATTTCCTGAATTTTTTTTAAGGCAGCAGATTCACCAATCATCTGGTATTTTTTGTTGACTTTCTTTTTCAGGGTTTTATTTTCGGTCTGAAGATTTTTGTTTTCTTTCTTTAAAGTTTCCTTTGCCAAAGCATTTTTCACGCTTGTAATCAATCGGTTGATGTCGATTGGCTTGGAAATAAAATCGTATGCGCCGTCCTTTAAGCAAGAAACTGCAGAATCAATGTCTGCATGTCCGGAAATCATAATAAAAGTAGATTCGGGTTTTAGGGCTAAACTTTGCTTTAAAAGCTCGGTTCCTGAAAGTTTTGGCATTTTGATGTCTGAAATCACCAATGCGAAATCTTCTTTTTCGATCTGTTTATAGCCTTCTAAACCGTCATCGGCAATGACAAATTCATAATCGGTTAATTCGTCCGAAAGGATACTGTGAAGTACTCCGGAGATTGCTTTTTCGTCTTCTACAATAAGGATTTTTTGCATAGTCGCAAATTTAGGTATTTTTTGCTTGATTATTAGCAAATATCATTCCTAAATCTTTAGTTTGAATAATCTCTTCTCCCGAATATTGCCGAACCTACACGAACCGAATTGGCGCCGCATTCAATAGCAACAGGGAAGTCGTCGCTCATTCCCATCGATAATGTTTCCAGTTTTTGAGTCTGGCTCAATTCATCAAACAGATTTTTTAAAACTGAAAATTCTTTTCTGATCTGATTTTCGTCGTCAGTGAATGTTGCCATTCCCATTAATCCTGTAATTTCGATATTTGGGAAGTTTCCATTTATGAATTTTTGAAATAAATCTTTAGCTTCAGAAATTTCCAATCCGAATTTTGTGTCTTCTTCAGCAATTTTTACCTGAAGTAAAACTTTTATTTTGCGATTATGTTTTCCTGCTTCTTTATTGATTTCATTTAAAAGCTTTTCAGAATCTACACTTTGAATGGTATCAATAAATTCGGCAATATATTTCACTTTATTGGTTTGAAGATGCCCAATCAGATGCCATTGAATATCTTTTGGAAGGAGCGGATATTTCTCAACCAATTCCTGAACCTTATTTTCACCAAAAACTTTTTGTCCTAAATCATAAACTTCCTGAATCGCAGAAACGGGATGTGTTTTTGAAACGGCAACCAATTCTACATTTTCCGGCAATTGATTTTTTATCTCTTTGTAATTTTCCTGAATATTCATAGCTGCAAATTTCTGAATTTTAAAATAAATAGTAAAGCTTTATTTTTTTTAAATAAATTCCCACAGATTACGCAGATTTTCGCAGATGATTGAGAATAATTTATGTTATAAAATGCCACTAATGCACGAATCAATTATCCTTAATGAAATTTTAATTATAAAATTCGTGTATTCGTGGCAAAACAATCTGTGGGAACTAAAATATTAATTCAAAATCTCATTGATCTTTGGATAAGCCGAAACTTTTCTGAAAACAAACCGATTTGATTTCTGTAACTTTTCAATAAATAAATCCAGCTCATTAATCGAATCTGAATCGTTAAGATATTGATCATGGGTAAGCAAAACCAAATGTCTTGAAGTTTTTTCAAGGTCGTTAAAGAAAATACTGTCTACTTTTTTAAGCATCGCTTCGTGATTTCCTTTTAAAGTCATTTTATTGGTCGGTTTCCATTCCAGATCCCAACCGATTACTTTGTAACCTGCACTTTTTAGCCTGTCTGCAGCTGCAGAAGAACTTTTTATATCGGTAACATTAATATTATTGAGCCTCCAGATATTTCTTCCGGGTGTTCTTGCGATTTTTCCGGGAAGTTTTAAACTGTCTTTGGCAATATTAAAATCATTAACTACCGCTGCAGGATTTTTGTAAAATTCAGAATATTTGTTGTGTGCATGAGTATGACTGTGATTAGCGAGCTCGATTAAATGATCAATTCTCATTTTTTCGAGATCTTCTTTTTGTTTTCTACTGTCTGTTGCATGTTTTCCGACAAGAAAAGCAGTTGCACAAACGTTTCTTTTGTGTAAAATTTTCAGAAGATTTTCCGTTCCGCGATTGGGACCGTCATCGAAGGTAAGGTAAATTACTCTTTTATCTGCGGGTATATTCTCATCATCTATTTCGGGGACTTTTGCGACGGGAGGCAGTTTGGTAAGAACTTTTTCAGTTTCTTTCACTTCAGATTTGTGATTGCATCCTGTAAATAGGGTTGATGTTACAGTCACCACTGTAATCATCCTTAGAAAAGTCTTGCCTACAGACTTTTCCGCAAAAGTTTTTTTCATAAAGATTAATGGGAATTAATTGTTAAAAATTGTTAAATTTTACAAACTTTAGTTAACAAAGATAATGCCAATTTTTATATGAAAATCACTTTTTAATGAAATTTTAATTAAATTATTTAGCTAAATATTTTTTGAGTTGAACGGCATTTTTTACCGCTGCATTTCCCCAAGTATTATTAAAGAAAACAAAACCTTTTTTTCCTGATTTTATGATGTTTTCGCTTAAAGATTTTATTTCATCTTCCGAATATTCAGATTTGTAAAGTACGGGTTTCCCGTGAAGTCGGTAATAAAATAGTTCAGGATGATTTATGATGAAGCTATCAGGTAAATTTCCGGGAAAGCTTACTCCCGAAAAAATAATGTTTTTTGAGCTTAAAGTGCTGTAAATTTCTTCATTCCACCAAGATTCGTGACGAAATTCGATAACATTTAGATAGCCGAAATCTAAATTATTTAAAATTAAATTCAGATTCTCTTCTGTATTTTTAAACGATGGCGGAAACTGGTATAAAAATCCTGAAAGCTTTTCACTCAAATTATTTTGAATATGCGAACAGAATTCTGAGATTTCTTCTTTGCAATCTTTCAGCCTTTTTTCGTGGGAAATTGTTTTAGGAATTTTAATGAAAAATCTAAATTCTTCAGGCGTTTCGTCAAACCATTTCTGTAAGGTTTTTGCAGTCGGCTTCCTGTAAAAAGTAGAATTGATTTCTACAGCATTGAACTCTTTGGAATATAAAATCAAAAAGTCTTTGCTTTTGGTATCTTTCGGGTACAACGAACCTTTCCAGTCGTTGTTGTAAAATCCTGAACAGCCAATGTAAAAACTTTCTTCTTTTTTCATAATTTTTAAATTTTTCTTGCAGATTTTGCTGATTACGCAGATTTTTAACTAAGTAATTAGTCAACTAACTAACTAACTAACTAACTAACTAACTAGCAAAAAACCTTATTCGATTTCCAAATCCACAGAATTGAGTCGCAACGAATTTAAAATTACCGATAAAGAACTAAGGCTCATTGCTGCCGCCGCAATCATCGGAGATAATAAGATTCCGAAAAACGGATACAACAATCCTGCCGCAATCGGGATTCCCAAAACATTATAAATAAAAGCGAAAAATAAATTTTCTTTGATGTTTCTCAGTAGTTTTTCACTTAAAATTTTTGCTTTGGTAATTCCTAAAATATCACCTTTCAGTAAAGTAATTTCTGCTGTTTCAATTGCGACATCGGTTCCTGTTCCCATCGCGATTCCGATGTTTGCCTGTGCAAGAGCGGGAGAGTCATTTATTCCGTCTCCGGTCATCGCTACGATTTTTCGCTGTTGTTGAAGTTTTTTCACTTCATTTAATTTATCTTCCGGAAGGCAGCTTGCTTTGTAATTTTTTATTCCTAATTCGTCTGCAACGGCTTTTGCGGTATTTTCGTTGTCACCGGTCATCATAATCACTTCAATTCCTTCATTCATTAAATAATGAACTGCTTTTTTGGAGCTTTCTTTAATTTTATCGCTGAAACTTACAAAACCTAAAGCCTCATTTTCCTCAGCAATATAAGAGATTGTATGCGCTTTTGACTGAATTTCTTTTGCTTTTAATTTTAAATTTTCAGGAATTTGAATTTCGTTTGAAACTAAAAGATTTTCGTTTCCTAAATAAACAATTTTACCATTGATAATTCCTTTTACACCTTTACCGGAAATGTTTTCAAACTTTTCAACTTTTTCGGCAGAAATATTCTCGGTTTTTGCTTTTTTAATGATTGCACTCGATAAAGGATGTTCTGAATTTTGATTTAATGAATAGGCTAATTTTAAAATTACATTTCCAGAAGAATTATTTACCGTTTCGATATGTTCCAGAGAAGGCTTTCCTTCGGTTAAAGTTCCTGTTTTATCGGTGATTAAAACGTTTACTTTATGCATTAATTCGAGAGCTTCTGCATTTTTTATAAGGATTCCGTTTTTAGCACCTTTACCAATTCCAACCATCAGAGACATCGGAGTTGCCAATCCTAATGCACACGGACAAGCTACAATAAGAACTGCAACCGCATTGATAAAAGCAAACAAAGTTTTCTGACCTTCCGGACCGAAAATCTGCCATAAAATAAAGGTAATAATTGCAACAATAATCACTGTCGGAACAAAAACTTTTGCCACTTTATCGGTCAGTTTCTGAATCGGAGCGCGGCTTCTGCTTGCGTCATTTACCATTTTTATAATCTTCGAAAGTAAAGTTTCATCACCTACCTTTTCTGCTTTCATGATGAAAACCTGATTTCCGTTAATGGTTCCTGAAGTCACGGAATCGTCGATGTTTTTTTCAACAGGAATTGGTTCTCCGGTAATCATGCTTTCGTCAACTACAGAATTTCCTTCGATTATTTTTCCGTCAACAGGAATTTTTTCGCCCGGTTTTACTTTTAATAGATCTCCGATTTTTATTTCAGAAAGCGGAACTCTTTTTTCTTCATTATTAATAATTAAATTGGCTTCATCGGGAGAAAGATTCATCAGTTCTTTGATGGCATTTCCTGTTTTTTTGTGAGCTAAAGCTTCCATGAGCTGACCTAAAATAACCAACGTCATAATTACACAAACTGCTTCAAAATATAAAGGAATTTCGTGGTTGTGACCTCGAATTTCATGCGGAAGCAAATCCGGAAAAGCTAAAGCAATGATGCTGAAAATAAAAGCTGCGGCGACACCTAAAGCAATTAAGCTAAACATATTAAGATTCCAGGTTTTAAAAGAAATCCAGCCTCGTTTCATCAAAAACCATCCTGAATAAAACAGGACGGGAAGTGTGAGAATCAATTCAAAAATCCCCTGAATATTGTGTGAAAAAGGAAAATCAATCAACATTCCGCCCATTGAAAGAATAAAAACCGGGATTGTGAAAGCCAAAGAAATGATAAATTTTCTTTTTAAAATAAGATAAGTGTCATCGGTTTCTTCTTCGCCTTTTTCGGGATATTTTACGAGATCCATTCCGCAAACCGGGCAACCAACGTTGCTGTCGTAGGTTTTGTCACCTTCGCAGAACATCGGGCAGTAATATCTTCCGGCATTTTCGGTTTCGAGTTTCGGGTTTCGGATTTGAGATTTCGGATTTTGAGTGTGTGAATTTTTAACCAAATCTTCAGTGATTTCTTCCAGATGCATATGACAAACCGGGCAATCTGTTTTTTCTTCATACACTTTGTCGCCCTCGCAAAACATCGGGCAATAGTAATTTCCAATTTGGTCTTTAAAATTTTGGGGTAAATTGGTCGAAGAATAGGTAGGTTTATGATTGGGATCTTTTGCTAATTTTTCTTCAATCGGAACTAAATACATATTACAAACCGGACATCTTTTTCCCTGCTGAAAATAGACTTTATCACCTTCACATTCCATCGGGCAATAATAAACGGAAGATGGTGAAACGCGGTCCTGAGGTTTTACAAAAGTATTTTCAGGCTTTTTGGGATCTTCAAGCTTATAATTTCCAATTTCTGAAAGCGATCGATTAATCTCCGTTAAATTAATTTCTGTTTCCGAATGAATTTCAGCGGTGCTGTTTTCAAGATTGACATCAGCGGAAATTCCATCTAAACTGTTGAGTTTTTCCGAAATTTTTCTCTGACAACCCGAACAGGTCATTCCTAAAACTTTATATTGTTGATGCATGATTCTAAATTTATACTACAAATTTCCGAAAAGGTTTTTGGAAGCTGTTATAAATTTAGGGATAATGTTTACAATATTGTGGCGTTTTTAGTGGGAGAGTTTGGTGAGTAGGAGATTTTTTGGGAGGGTTTGAGTGTTTGAAGGTTTGAGTGTTTGAGTGTTTGAGTGTTTTGAAAGTTTTTATAATGTTATTGAAAATTAATTTTGCACTAAAAAACTAAAAAACTAAAAAACTCAAACCTGATCAAGCGGTTTTCTGTTATGAACCTTCAGTTTTTTAAATTCGGTAGGCGTAAATCCTGTAGTGCTTCTGAATTGAGATGATAAATGTTGTACACTTTTGTAGCCGAGCTTTCCGGCAATTTCGGTTAAGGTAAATTCATTATAAAGCAGCAGTTCTTTTACTTTTTCAATTTTCTGAAGGATAAAAAACTGTTCAACCGTAATGTTTTCATTTTGTGAAAAAGCTTTTGATAAAGAGCTGTAATCTTTATGAAGTTCTGCACTCAAAAATTTTGACAGTAAAAAATTCTCATCAATGTCAAGCTTTGAAATTTTAATGATGATAAGGCTTTTTATTTTATCTACCAATTGATGGGTTGCATCTTTTATTCTTTCGAAACCTGTTTCTGTTAAGCGGTTTTCAATAAACTGAATGTCTTTTTTTGAAATTTCGTTTTCGGTTTCTACTTCACCTAAACCAATTTGTGCAATTTTTATATTCAGCTCATTAAAAATGTTTGAAACGGCGGCGATACACCTTTCGCAGACCATATTTTTTATGAAAATTTTCATAACGAATTATTCAGCCTGTCTTTTACAAACTCTACTTTTGTTTTTCCGTGTGGTGCAGGATTTCCGTTTTCATCCAGGTTTACCATTACAATTTTATCGACGGTGATGATGGTTTGGTGGGTCATTTTATTTCTTACATCACATTTCAGCGTGAGAGAAGTAGAACCAAAAGATGAAACCTCAATTCCGATTTCGATAATATCGCCCTGTTTTGCCGAGCTCACAAAATTTATTTCTGAAATGAATTTGGTAACTACTTTTTTGTTTTCCAGTTGAATAACTGCATACAGCGCAGCTTCTTCGTCAATCCATTGTAATAATCTTCCTCCGAATAATGACTGGTTGGGATTCAGGTCTTCGGGTTTTACCCATTTTCTGGTATGGTAATTCATATTTTCTTGAATGTTTTCAGTACAAATTTAGTTTTAAAAATAAGCTTTTCAAAAGTTTATTTAATGAAAAATTCATCATTTTTTTGCTATATTATTACAAGTTTGTAATAGAAGTGAATTAAACCTTTAAAAAGTTTTGATTTGAAGTTTTTAGTTGTATCTTGCACCTGTTTATATTTGGAATCAATATCATGTTCATTTATTATGTTGCTTTTCTTTTATATACCAAACTTATATTAATTATTTAATTTTTTTTAAAATGAACATTTTTGTTTCAAACATCAATTACGCAACTAAAGAATATGAGTTGCACGACTTATTTGCAGAATTTGGCGATGTATCATCAGCTAAAATCGTTTTAGACAGAGAAACTGGTCGCTCAAGAGGTTTCGGTTTTATCGAAATGGGTGACGCAGAAGGGCAACAGGCTATCGAAGCGCTTAATCAGAAAGAATTCAACGGAAAAATCCTTAACGTTTCTGAGGCTAAGCCAAGAGAAGAAAAACCAAGAAGAAGTTTTGATAATAACAGAAGCGGTGGTGGAAGTTATGGTAACAACCGTGGTGGAAACGGTGGTGGTTACGGAAACAACAACCGTGGAGGTAACGGAGGCGGCGGAAGTCGTTGGTAAAAAATTGAAGCGGCTTTTAAGCCGCTTTTTTTATGTCTTTATTTTTGAAATTGATGATTAAAGCTTTAGGTTTGATTTTTTTTGACAACTAAAATCTAACAACCATCAACTAATTTTCACCCTTTTTCTTCTTCTTTTTCTTATCCTTTCCTTTTTTGTCTTTTTTAGGATTTAAGATCTCTTCTGCATATTCCAGCTTAGGCTCTTTTATTTTTACAGGTTTCATTTCAATTTTAAGATCAAAATAGGCTCTGAGGTCATTTTGTGAAATCAGATTTTCATTAAATAAAAATTCCAGAATTTCTTTTCCTGAATCATTAAAAAAATTATGCGACAATTCTTTCAGCAAAAACTTTTTGTAATCATCAAAAGGAACAATTACTGAGTATTTGAAGATCCTGCCTTCTTTTTCGGTAGATAAATAACCTTTTTCAACCAATATTTTCAGATAAGTTGATACGGTATTCTGATGAGGTTTTGGTTCCGGATGTTTTTCCATGACATCTTTTAAATAAAAGCTTTGGAGTTGCCAGAACAGCTTCATTAGATTTTCTTCGGCAGAAGTAAGATGATTTATTTTCATACTTGAATTTAAAATTTATAAAAAATAAGCAGCGATTTTTCAAAACGATTTACTTAATAGTGGTTTCCACAGGAATAACTTCGGTGGGTATATCATTACGCTGATACTTATTGTTGCAATAAAGATAAATAAAAGAAACCAAAATAGCGATTCCTGCGCCCATAAATACTTCTTTTACGGTATGTCTTTTTAAAATTACCCTCGTAATTCCTACCAAAGCAGCAATCGTAAGCCATACAAAACCAATTTTTACATCGAAAGCAAAAAATAAAGCTGCAACAAAAACATTGAAAGCAGTATGCATGGAACTTTTGATATATAAATTACTGAATTGTAAAGCGAATAAAAGAATTAAGATAAACAACATGACAAAATCTATAAACTCATGTTTTATATAATTAAATATTAAATACGAGATAATACAG
>NZ_JBFRGA010000098.1:0-14199 GCF_052115105.1 Chryseobacterium sp. 2TAF14 | reverse complement strand
ATATATGATAACATGGTAATTACTCCAAAAATTCAGTTTCGTCTCAATGTACTTTTGATAACCGTTGTTGTTTTGACGATTGTATTTCTTTCGCTTTACAGTTTAGGATATTTAGATGAACTTCAGGTAATTCTAGCTAAAGATAATTATATTTTTTACTGGATGCTTTTGGTGGGAGTTTTTGCAGAAATTGTTGCAGGATCAATGGGAATGGGTTACGGTGTTATTTGTACGACTACGCTTTTATTTTTGGGAATTCCGCCGCATGCGGTGAGTGCAAGTATTCATTCTGCGGAAAGTTTTACCACGGCAGCCGGAAGCATCAGTCATATCAAATTAAAAAATGTAAGTAAAAGCCTGGTTAAAAGATTAGCCATTCCTGCCATAATTGGTGCTATCATCGGTGCAATTTCTTTGACGTATTTAGGCGAATATTATTCTAAAATTACAAAAACAATCATTTCTTTCTACACGTTGTATCTCGGTTTTAAAATTTTCTCAAATGCTTTTAAGCCCAAACAGAATAAGTCTTTAAAGAAAAAAACAAATCTTACCAGATTGGGAATCATCGGCGGATTTATAGATTCTTTCGCAGGTGGAGGATGGGGACCTTTGGTTACCGGAACTTTAATTAAAAATTCTTTTACTCCAAGATTTGCAGTGGGAAGTTCGACCGTTGCCAAATTTATTTTAACGATTACTGCAGCAATCACTTTCTTTTTTACATTGGGAATTCAGCATTGGAATATTATTCTCGGACTTCTTATTGGCGGAATTATTACTGCACCGTTTTCTGCAATGCTAACTGCTAAACTCCCAGTGAAAAGTATGTTTGTTGTCATTGGAATTTTAGTGATTGCGATGAGTTCTATTACCATTTTTAAATCGGTTTTTTAGATTCGGGATTCGAGATTCGGGGTTCGAGTTATGAGGTTCGGGGTTTTGGGATCCGAGTTTTTGATTCGAAGGTTGAAAATTGTAATTTTTGTAGGCTATGTGAAATTGAAGATTCGATGTAATCAAACTTCTTTGCGAACGAAAAATATTCAAATTGGGATTAAAACTCTTTGCAGACTTTTCGGTAAAATATTACGTTAAAAATTATTTTTTTGTGAAAAATTTAGCAGAATTTAAATTCAATTAAAATCAAAAATAATTTACATTTATAGCCTAAAAATAATACATGAATTTACATATCGTTGCACTTTTCAGATTTAAGGAAAATCATCTGATGGAAGCGGTGGAATTGTTCCAGACATTGGTAAGAGAAACCAGAAAAGAAGCGGGCTGTCTGCTATACGACCTTATCGAAGACAACGAAAATAAAGGAACTTTTTTTCTCGTTGAATTGTGGGAAAGTGTAGCGCATCACAATGCACACAACGGAACTGATCACCTGATGAATTTCAGGAAAAATTCGTCTAAAATACTTGAAGAAACAGCACAGGTTTATAAAGGGTTTAAGATTTATTAGTTTTGTTGGATGTTAGATGTTAGATGTTAGATGTTACAAAAGTCAAAAGGCAGTTTCATCATTCTTGAAACTGCCTTTTTATTAGAAAAAATAGAAAGTATGTTTTTTGATTGTGAATTGTCAATTAGCTTCGGCTTTTTTGCTTACTTCTGTAATACCTAAAGTTGAGGTGATGTTTTTGTATTTGAAATACATATTTCCTGTAGAACTTCCATCGTTTGAGATAAAGTACATTCTGTAGTATTCGTTTCCTTGTTTTACATAATAAACCACATCAGAAAGAGGTGCGCCGATTGTCGGTTTCCAATAATGCCCGATTGTAGTAATATTGCTTGAAAAAGCTGTTGACGCCGGCAAAGTAGCTGTTGCAGTAGCCTGAGTTTCCGGCTGTACTTTTGCTACCGTAATATTCGGGCTTTGAATAACACCAGCCATTCTGTATTTCATCGTTTGTGGGTTACCTTGTTGATCTACATATGGATAATCATTCCAATATCTTGTAAACATCATGTCCCAGTTTGCTTTTGACGGCTCAAGGTTTGCTACTTTTTCTCCCGTTGTGAAAGAGAAATAATTAAAGAAAGCATCATCTGTTCCGTTTGCTAGAGTTTTTGTCTGCGTAGCATCCCAAGAAGATGTTGTAGCATTCCATTTTGCATATTTGAATGTGTAACCTCCGAAGAAATCTTCGATCATAAATTTATAGAAAACATTTGAAGGATATTTTAAAATAAAAATTACGCTTCCTACCACATGATGATTCGTAGGATTATATTCTCCCCATCCGTAAGTCGCAGTACCTTGCTCAAAAGCACCTTCCTGAAGAGAAGTTGTGTTATCTAAGTTGTATAAAGGTGCTCCATAAGTAGAAACATCATTTGTTGTAATAGAATTCCAGTTGCTTGCGTTGTTTGAAGCCTGGTAAACTTCTACGTTTTGGGCATCATTCATCCTTGTTCCGAATCCGAAACTAGAATTTCTGTAAAATGCAATGTCCCATGTATTTGCTGTTTGCGAAACGATATTATTTGCACTGAGATCAAAGAACACTCTGTTTTGATAAGAAGGTCCCATTGTAAGGTTTACCGTAGTATATCCATTTGCATCCGTTTGAGCCAATGCAGTCTGCTGTACTGATAAAGCAAAAACTGACGCCAAAAATAGTTTTGTTTTCATAACCTCATTTATTATTTAGAATTATTCTACAAAACTATATAATTATTTTTAATAATTCTAAATAAAAACATGATATTTATCGTGTTTTTTATTTTTTTTAAATGATTAATTATCGTTAATCATTTGTTTATCATTGTGTTATAATAAAAAAGGTTGGCTACTTTGTGTAACCAACCTTTTAAAATTTATTTTAAATCAATTATTTTTTGATAAATTTTGACTTAACAGCTTTACCGTCTTTAGTTTCAATTAAAACATAATAAACACCCGTCTGAAGAGTATTGATAGAAAAACTGTTGTTATTTACTTTTCCTGAAGCTACATTTTGACCTGCAGCAGAATAAACATCAATGTTTTTGATTTCGGTTTTACCGATAAACTGAAGAGCGGTGTTGTCTGAATTTACTACAAACTGAACATCTTCTTTAGATTTTAACGCATCAGAAGTACCTAAGCTTGCCGTAGTGTTATAAACAAAGTCGTCAATCTGAATTGCTGTGTGAGCGGTAGTAGGTAAAAATTTGATGACAAGATAAGATCCTGTAGAAGCAGGTATCGGAACGTTGATATTTTGAATTGTTCCAATTGCAGTAATTGTTATCGGGCTTCCAACTGCAACAAAAGTTGCCATATCTGCTGGGTTAGATGCTACACCCACCTGAACTGTTGCGAGACTTGTATAAGGAGCCATTGGCGTTGCAGTAAAAGACACTGATTTGTCTCCTGCAGGTGCAATGATTTGTGGTGAAATTAAATATGATGGATCACTTGCATTATTTCCTGAATAAGCCTGTATTGCTTTATTTGCATCTGTAGTAACGATCATTCTTGGAGGCGGCGGAAATGGCTGTGGGTTTGTAGCCAATACTGCAGACCATCCGTTTTGAGGAAAGCTGGTTGTTCCGGAGGTGAAATTATTGAAATTTTCGTTGATTGTTGCAACCTGCGCATTGGCAGAGATTGCTGAAAAAACTAATCCTGCAAAAAGTAATTTTAAGTTCATTTTTTCTATATTTTAATATCGCACAAAATTAAGCAATTGATTTTAATTATTCTAAATAAAATATTATTTTTTGTTTTGACTCTAAAATTTTAAATCTTAAATCAGAACAAAGAAAAATAATTTGCATAAAATTTAATTATCATAATCAAATTATGAGTAATCAATCTTTCTATGCTTTAAATCATGTCGTAAATTGCGTTTTTATTTTTAACTATTCTAAATAAAGTTCTATATTTGTCGAAAATTTTGAGTTTATGAAGAAGAAGGTGTTTTCAGTGGTGTCTTTATCTGCCGTTTTATGGATGAGTGCACAGGAAAAAGATTCTCTAAATCAGAAAAAAATAGAAGAAGTTGTCATTACCGGACAATATATGCAGCAATCAATCAATAAATCGATTTATAAGGTTGAAGTGATTGATGCTGAGCAGATTAAAAATATGGCTGTAACCACAGCTGCAGAAGTTCTTAATCAAAATTTAAATATTCTTATTGAGCCTTCCCGTGGTTCGGGAGATTCCGGAGCCAATATCATGGGACTTACCGGTGAATATACCAAAATTCTTATCGATAACATTCCCATCGTAAGTGACCAAGGTGTAGGAAATATATTTGATCTTACGAAAATCAATGTCAACAATATTGAGCGAATCGAGATTGTAAAAGGTGCGATGGGTGTAGAGTATGGAAATAATGCTGTTGCCGGAGTGATCAATATCATTACAAAAAAGAATTATTCCAAAAAAGTCCATATTCAGGCATCTTTACAAGAGGAAACAGTAGGTAAGGATTATGATTGGTTTAAAAAAGGTAATGGTCGCCACATTCAGTTTCTGAATCTTGGATTTAAGTTAAATGATAACTGGACGATCGCTGCAGATATTAATCATAATGATTTTCAGGGTTATAAAGGAAGGTTTAACGGCTATAAATATTTTAATGAAAATAATGACGGATTTAGAGGTTACGATTGGCAGCCAAAAGATCAGATTACAACAAATGCGTCAATCAGATACAATAAAAACAATACTACTTTTTACTATAAACTGAATTTTCTTACAGAAAAAGTTGATAGTTACAACCCTCTTATCGAAGAACTGTATTTAGGTGACGGCAACAGGACTTACATTGCCAACGACAAAGAGTACAACACAAAAAGATGGATTCATCAGTTTAATATCCAGACTAAATTAGGGTCAAGAATTAATTATAATGGTGATTTTTCTTATCAGATGCAGGAAAGAAACCTCAGAGAATATGTTTATGATGTTCCTGCAAGAAACGAAATTTCTTCAAAGCCGGAAAATCTTTACTACAAATCTGAAGTAATGTATTCACGAGGAATGTTCAGTAATTTTCTGAATAGTGAAAAAATAAATTTCCAGATAGGGTACGAATTAGACAGAACGAAAGGCTTCGCAAGTCAGGAACTTAGAACTTTCGGCTCTACGGGAGATAATGATGTAAACCGTGTGATCTTTAATTATGCAAACTTTGTTTCCGCAGAGTGGAACGTTATTGATTGGTTATCAATACGTCCAGGAGTTAGGCTTGCTTTAAGTGATCAATTTGATTCTCAATACAATTATTCAACGACGGCAAGATTCAAAACGACACAAAATTCAGATATTCGTCTGGTTTTCGGGACAGCAAACAGATTTCCAAAATACGAGGAGTTATATACTTTTATTGTAGATAACAATCACGATATCAGAGGAAATGTAAACTTAAAGCCTGAAACAGGCTATTCAACCGGGATTTTCTGGGATTATAAATTTGCTCCTGCAAATAATTGGAAATTCGGTTTCAGCGCATCCGGAATGTATCTTGACGTTAAAAACAGAATTGAAAGTGTAATCGTCAGCAACAGTCCTTTAAAGTACACTTATCTTAATGTAGATAATTATAAATCACTTCTTTTCGGAGGCTCTGTTAATGCCAGAAAAGGTAATCTTTCGTTGAATGCAGGTGTTTCAGTTCTTGGGATCTCACAGTTTTTAAATACGGGAAATCTTGTCTCTCCGAATGATTACAACTTTTATGCAGAAGCAAATTTAGCGGCAAATTATAAACTACCTTCTACAAAAACGCTTTTTGCATTGTATTATAAATATACAGGAACCAAAAATATGTTTACCCATTTGCCGAATGCAGATAACCCGCAAGATCCGGGACAATACGTTTTGGGGCAAATCGGTGATTTTAATATGCTGAATTTTACCATAAGTCAGCCATTCTTTAATGATCACCTCGAGCTAAGCGCAGGAATTAAAAATATTTTTGACGTAAGTGATGTGCGAAACTCTGTACAGGGTGGAGACGGTCACAATGCTTCCGCAGGTACTCAGAATCTTTTCTATGGCAGGAGCTATTTCGCAAGATTAAATTATAATTTTTAAATAAATTAAAATGAAAAAAATACTATTTGGATTATTGATAGCAGCTTCTTTTATATCTCAATCTTGTATTAATGACAACGAAGACCCTGTTCCGGTTTCAAAAACTGATGGTAATGTGGTAGATGCAAATGTTGGAGGTGCTGCGCAACCCAATCAGGTATGGATAGATTTAGGAACTGATACTAAAACATATACCAGAAGAACCGATTGGGATTTAGCCTTATATTCCGGAAACGAGTTTAAAGTAGTTTTAAATTCATCCATTATGATGGCTGCTGGAAAAATTGCCGGAGCTACCAATATTGATTTGGTGACGGAAGCAAGTGTTGCTGCTTTGAAAGATCAGGTACAGGTTGCGAACTTTAATCCCGCAAACGTTGCTTATATCGACGATGTTAACGGAGATTTCCCTTCAGGAACTACGGCAATTGAAGAAATCAAAGCTAATGATTCTGAAAATGCGGTTTATCTTGTCAATATGGGAAAAGATATTTATACGGGAGTAACATCGGTAGGTTCAATCACAACAGGAGGCGATAACCGCGGCTGGATGAAAGTACAGGTTGTAAGATCCGGTACAGGATACAAAATAAAATATGCCCAACTTAATGAAACTGAGCATAAAGAAATTACAGTTTCTAAAAATTCAGCATACAACTTTAATTTTGTAAGCCTGAAAAATAATAAAGAGCTCTTCATTCAGCCGGAAAAAAAGAAATGGGATCTGTGTTTTACCGTATTTACCAATACGATTGCAGGGGCCGGAAGCTACATTTACGGAGATTTCGTAACAACCAATAATGTCGGCGGAGCAGGAGCTTATGAGATAATCATTCCTTCCACTACTTCAGGAGTTGAAGCGTATACCAATTTCAAATTTTCAGATATCGACCAAAGCAAATTTATCTATAATAATCAGCGTGTGATCGGTGCAAACTGGAGAAATCCTGTAGGAATAAATGGTCTTGAAGTGTACGGTGACCGTTTTTATGTAATTAAAGATCCTGAAGGATATTATTTTAAACTGAGATTCACAAGGCTTACAAAAGCTACCACAGACGAAAACGGTCAGGCTGGTGAAAGAGGTTTTGCTCAGTTCGAATATAAACCATTGTATTAAAAAAATCAAATAATAAAAAATGAAAAAGTTCATCCTTGCAGCTTCTGTTTTAATGGCAGTATATTCTTGCAAAAAAGAAGCGCAAAAACCTACGGAAAACGGAAATGAAGTGGTTGCTGAAGCTCCGAAATCGAATAATAAAATCGTTTCTATCAGTGGTGGGATTACAGAAATTGTAGCTGCTCTTGGTCACGAAAAAGAAATTGTGGCAACAGACGTTACAAGTACTTATCCTGAATCTTTAAAAACGACTGCCGAAAATTTGGGTCACGTAAGATCAATGACGATTGAGCCGATTATGGCGGTAAATCCTACTTTAATTTTAGCTTCAGATAAAGACATCAATCCTGATTTATTAGGGAAAATAAAAGCTTCAGGGATCAAAACCGAATTATTCAAGCAGGAATATACCGTTGAAGGAACTAAAAAACTAATTGCAGACGTAGCAAAAGCGATCGGAAATACAGATTATCAGAAATTGAATGATAAAATTGATACCGATTTAAAGCAAATTCAGCCTATTGCTAAAAAACCAAAAGTTTTATTCATCTACGCAAGAGGAAATATGATGATGGTTTCAGGGAAAAATACACCAATGGCTGCTTTGATTAATCTTGCAGGAGGTGAAAACGCAATTAATGATTTCGAAGATTTCAAACCTTTAACTCCGGAAGCGGTGGTAAAAGCAAATCCTGATGTATTATTTTTCTTCTCTTCAGGTCTTCAGGGATCGGGTGGAAACGAAGGTGCATTAAAAATGCCGGGTGTTTCCCAGACCAATGCCGGTAAAAACAAAAAAATTATCGCAATGGATGGTGGTTTAGTTTCAGGTTTCGGGCCTAGATTGGGTGAGGCTGCATTATCATTAAACAAACTTTTAGTTGAAAGCACAAAATAAATTATATATTTATCTTATTACAAGTGCCCTTTTGCTGGTTTTACTGGCAATTGTGGCACTTTATATTGGCGTTTATGACTTTAACGGTGTTTCGCCTTTTACAATTTTAGGCCAGTTTATTCAGAGTGATCCCAACCTTTCGTTAAGTGACAAATATGTACTTTGGGAGGTGAGAGCTTCCAGAATTATTATGGCAATTTTGGTGGGAAGTATGTTGGCGGTTTCAGGAACTACTTTACAGGGATTATTCAAAAATCCTTTGGCAACGGGAGATTTAATAGGTCTTACTTCGGGAGCTACTTTGTTGGCGGCAATTGCAATAGTTTTAGGAGGGCATTTTAAAGAATATCTTCCTGAAATGGTACAGTTTTCACTCACGGGTATTTCGGCTTTCATAGGAGCTTTATTAGCAATGATGCTGGTTTACAGGATTTCCACAAGCGGTGGAAAAACAAACGTTGTGATGATGTTGTTGAGCGGTGTTGCCATTACGGCAATCGGATTTTCAATTACAGGTTTTTTAATTTATATATCTAAAGACGAGCAGCTTAGAGATCTTACTTTCTGGAATATGGGAAGCTTAGCCGCTGCAACATGGACGAAAAATATCGTTTTGGCAGTTGTAATCGTAGTTTCTTACACAATTCTTCTGCCAAAAGGAAAAGCACTCAATGCAATGATGCTAGGCGAAAAAGATGCGCAGCATTTAGGAATTAATGTAGAAAAATTAAAAAAGCAGATTGTCATTTTAACGGCGTTAATGATCGGAACCTGTGTTGCTTTTTCAGGAACAATTGGTTTTGTTGGTCTTATTGTACCGTATATTTTAAGGCTTTTATTTAAATCAAATTATACTTTTATTTTGCCGTTGTCTGCGGTTTTCGGAAGCATTTTGCTTTTGGTGGCAGATACTTTCAGCAGAAGCATTGTGCAGCCTTCAGAATTACCGATCGGTATTTTAACGGCATTAATGGGAGGTCCTATTTTTATCGCAATTTTAATTAAATTTAAAAAATCACTCTAATGTTAAAAGCGCGTCAGATTGATTATAAGCATAAAGAATTTTTTATTCTGAATGATGTCAGTGTTTCTCTTAATTACGGAGAATTTTTGGCAATTGTCGGTCCGAATGGAGCCGGAAAATCTAGCTTGCTGAGTATTTTGGCAAATGAGGTGAAGCAGGGTAAGAAGGAAATAATGTTTAAAAATAAAAACATTTCCGATTGGGAAGTAAGAGAATTATCTTTACATAAAGCCAAATTTTCTCAGCACAATTCCAACGAAATTCCTTTGCAGGTAAAAGACGTGGTGATGATGGGGCGTTATCCGTATTTTGATTCTCAGCCAAGAAAAGAAGATTTCGAAGCGATGAATAAATTAATGTACGAAACCGATGTTTATCATCTTAAAGAGAGGGATTACAACACTTTGTCGGGTGGTGAAAAGCAAAGAGTGCATCTTTCGAGAGTAATGGCGCAGCTTGAAAATGAGATTGAGCAAAAGCTTGTTTTTTTGGATGAACCTCTGAATAATCTTGACGTAAAACACCAGTACAAAGCTTTAGAAATCATAAAAAAATTCACGCAGAATGCCAATTCAGCCATCGTTGTTTTGCATGATCTGAATTTGGCAGCTCAGTTTGCAGATAAAATTTTATTGATGAAAAGCGGAAAAGTTTCAGCGTACGGAACTCCGGAAGAGGTTTTTACCTCCGAAAATATTTCTCAGGCATATAATTTTCCGTGCACAATTTGTCCGCATCCCGTGAATGCAAACCCAATGATTATTTTTGGATAAATGGAAGAAACAGATTTAAAAATATTAGCGCAAAACCTCGGAAATCCGCAAGGCGAAAAAGGAATTGAAATTGGTGAAATGATGAACGCCACCAATATAGGAATGACGCAGGAAAGTATAAAAACGCTTTTAATTGAAGACGGAGAACACATTCTTGAGATCGGTCACGGAAATGCAGGTCATCTTAAAAGTATTTTAAATAAAGCCAAAAAGCTGAAATATACAGGAATCGATATTTCTGAAACGATGAATAAAGAAGCCCGGAAACTGAATGCACAATTCAAAGATCAGGCTGAATTTATTTTATATGAAGGGAACAAGTTTCCGTTCAATGATGAGGTTTTCGATAAAATATTTACGGTAAACACCGTTTATTTCTGGGAAGATCCGGTAGAATATTTAAATGAAATTTACAGGGTTTTAAAAAAAAGCGGAACATTCGTCCTCACTTTTGTGCAGAAAGATTTCATGGAAAAATTACCGTTCACAGCGTACGATTTTAAACTTTACAATAACGAAGATCTGGAAGAGCTTATTTCTCAGAGCAATTTTAAAAGAATGAAAATTTCTGAGAAAGAAGAAGAAGTAAAAAGCAAAACCGGAGACGAATTGATCAAAAGAATTTACACAGTTTTAACCATAAAAAAATAAATAGAATGAATACAATAGTTAACGATCTGAAAGAAAAATGGGAAGCGCTGAAAGCTGAAAACCCACATTTGAGAATAAGAAATGCTGCTGAAAAATTGGGCGTAAGCGAAGCAGAATTATTATTAACTAACGTTGGAGAAGAAGTTACCGTTCTGAAACCTGAATTTGCCAACATCTTAACAGAAGTTGAAAAATTGGGTAAAGTAATGGCTCTTACGAGAAATGACGAATGCGTTCATGAGAGAAAAGGAACTTATCTGAATGGTGATTTCAGCAGTCCACATGCACAATTGTTCGTAGGTGAAGATATCGATTTGAGAATCTTTATGAATCACTGGAAATTTGCTTTTGCAGTTGTGGAAGGCGAGGCTTTGAGACTGGCTCCGGAAGGTTATGCTAAAAAAATAGACCCTTCAAAAGTGGTAAATGTTTTGGAAGATGCTTCAGAAAAACGACTTCCGATCATGGTTTTCGTTGGAAACAGAGGAATTATCCAGATTCACACCGGTGAAGTGAAGAAAACAATGTGGCATCAGCAATGGTTCAACGTGATGGATCCTGATTTCAATTTACATTTAGACGTCACAAAAATCGCCGAAGCATGGATCGTGAAAAAACCTACTGAAGACGGTGAAGTTACCGCAATTGAAGTATTCAACAACGAAGGTGAATTTATCGTACAATTCTTCGGAAAAAGAAAACCGGGAATCCCTGAATTGCAGGAATGGAAAGACCTTGTAGCAAGCTTAGAACAGTAATAGATTAGATAATTTTGAAGGCCGTTTTGTTTGTAGATTCAAAGCGGTCTTTTTTGTTTAATTTGAAACATAAGTTGCACAAATATTATTCACTAATGACACTAATTTGTAAATTTATAATTGTTTGATAATATAATATTTAGTGTTGGAAAACGCAAAGACGCAAGATTTTTTTTAAATTTACGTTTTAAGTCGCAAGGATTTTATCTTCGATAAAATTTAAAACTGCCAATTTGCATAATTCGTTTAAGAAATCACTTACTGAAAATCTTTGATTTTCTTGCGCTTAAAACAAAATAAGATGAAAATTTTGCGCCTTTGCGAAAAGCCAACAAATCATTAATTCGTTTAAAATTTGTGATATTTGTGAAAACCATTAGTGTCATTCGTGTTTTAAACCATTGCAAAATAACATTGTAACGATGTAACTTTACATTCTTGCATTGTAATTTTACATTATGCTGATGTGAAAAGTAATTATTGATTTATCGAAAAGATATCCAATAATAATTTGTGATATTTGTGAAACCATTAGTGTTATTCGTGTTAAAAAAAATCAAATTTAAAAATGAAAAATATATTTATAGCCATATTAGTTTTCGGTTTTTCTGTCATCAATGCACAGAATTTTAAACCGTATCAGTTCTATAATAAAAAAGGTAAAGCCGTTAAAACGGAAAAACTTGTCAAGGAACTAGCAGATTATGACGTTGTTTTCTTTGGCGAGCTTCACAATAATTCGATCATTCACTGGTTACAGTTGAAAGTGACAGAAGGTTTGTACGACAAAAAAAACAAACAGATTACTTTAGGAGCCGAAATGTTTGAAAGAGACAATCAGCCGCAGCTCAATAAATATCTTTCTGGTAAAATTGAAGCGAAAAGCTTAAAAGATTCTGTGCGTCTCTGGAACAATTACAACACCGATTATAAACCTTTGGTTGATTTTGCAAAAGATAAAAATCTGAATTTTATTGCCACAAATATTCCAAGAAAATATGCTTCTCAAACCGCAAAAGAAGGTTTAGAATCTTTAAATAAACTGAGCGAAAAAGAAAAATCTTATATCGCCGAGTTGCCGATCATTGTTACTTTAGATACACCCGGTTATCCTGAAATGAAAAAAATGATGGGCGATCATGCAGAAGGAACGAAAGTGATGAATTTTATCTCTGCGCAGGCAACAAAAGATGCAACGATGGCAGAATCTATTCTTAAAAATCTTCAGCCCGGAAAAACATTTATCCATTACAATGGTAATTTTCACACTAAAGAATTTGGCGGAATTTATTGGTACATCAAGCAAAAAAATCCAAACCTGAAAATGGCAGTTATTTCTGTTTTTGAATCTGAAGATAATGAATTAAAAATCCCTGAAAAAGATTATATCCCGACAGATTTTAACCTTATTATTCCGGCGGATATGACGAAAACTTATTAAGTTTAAAGAGCCAAGTAAAAAGTTAAAAGAAACAAGTTTAGCTCAACGAAGATTTAGAATATTAATAAAAAATCTGCGTAAATCTGTTTCATCTGTGGGAAATAAAAATTTTCAAAAGAGTTTGTCGACGTAACTGAAAATATTCAATAGAAACGGGCTTCAGCCCGTTTTTTATGCAAAAAATTCCATTGGCTTTAGCCAAAACTTAAAAACATCTCTATCTTTGTTTAACATTCTTTACAAATGAAAAAACTCTCCATATTTTTCGTTCTGTTCATTGGTTTTCTCAATGCACAGAAACTTTCCAAATCTGAAATTTCATTGATCAATCAGGGAAATATCAATTCAGCATTACCGATTTATCAGACAACGGATGAACATCAGCATAAAACTTTATTGAGTCTTTCCACAGAAATAGATCCGCTTGATAAAAACACGGCAACATTAGTAAAAAGAATGAAAGAATCGCTCCTTTCTACAGACGGCGGAGTAGGAATTGCCGCCCCGCAAGTCGGAATCAACAGAAAAGTGATTTGGGTACAACGTTTTGACAAAGCAGGCGAACCGTTGGAATATTTTATCAATCCGGTGATTACCTGGAGATCAGAGTTACAGAATTTCGGTCCGGAAGGTGATCTTTCGATTCCCGAATTCAGAGACCAGTTTTACAGAAGCAAGGTAATTCAGTTAGAATATGTAGACTTGAAAGGTCAGAAATTTTCTGAAATGGTAGAAGGTTTTACCGCCGTGATTTTCCAGCACGAAATCGACCATCTTTTCGGAATTTTAATTTCAGATAAAAAGAAAAAAGAAGAGAATGATTCTTATCAGGCGGTAGATGCTTATAAGAAAAGTGATTCTGTAGGGAGATAATAATTTCTATTTGTTCAGATTTTCAATCATTTTAATGATTTCTAAAAAATCGTTTTCTTTTTTGAAAGCTTTTATTTTATCAACAATTTCTGGATAATCTTTAAAAAGAATATAAAGATCCTCTTTTGCTTTTTCGTATTTCTTATCTTTCATCCTGATTCTGTAAGGATAGGCGTAAAGCTTTTTTTCAGCATCATTAGCATCCTGAAATACAAAATTAGGATAATCTTCCAGTGTTCTTGCAATTGCATTATATCCTCTGATTGATGTAAAATAAATATTAAATTTTCCTTCCGAAACAACCTCTCCAAATGTTTCTTTAATTTTTGTAGGCGTACCTACCAATGCATAATTGTCTGCGTAAGCTCTAAAATTATATAAAGGGACAAATTTCAAATTTTCAGAAGAAAAGCTTGTAACGTCGTTGGGAGCATATTTTGTAGGTTTTTCATTCTCATTTGCTCTGAAATGTAATTTGTCATTTTGGGTAGGATACCATTTGATTTGCCCGTCAAGTCCAGATAAATCTTTAAGAATCACTCTACCGTTAGTAAATTCTGTTGCAAACGGATAATTTTGACCGTAAGAGAAAAAAGCTGATAAGAGTAAGCT
>NZ_JBFRGA010000097.1:0-9597 GCF_052115105.1 Chryseobacterium sp. 2TAF14 | reverse complement strand
ATATTGAGCTGAAAGTTTTTTTCGGGAAGTTCAAATTCTGCCACCTGAAATTTAGAATAAAGATAATTGACGATCTTTAAAAATTCAGCTTTATTGGGAATCTGATTTTTCAGGATTTGATCAAAATTTGAAATTTCCTGCTTGTTCCAAAGCATGAAAGCAAAACTTTTTTTATTGTCTCTTCCTGCACGACCAATTTCCTGATAATAATTCTCAATCGATTGGGAAGGAGAGAAGTGAATGACGAAACGAACGTTGTCTTTATCGATTCCCATCCCAAAAGCATTGGTAGAGATCAGGACATTCTGGTCACTGTTGTTCCAGAAATTCTGTCTTTCGTTTTTTTCTTTGGAAGATAATCCTGCATGGAAATAATCAACATTCTGAATTTTATTTCGGTGAAGAAATTCGGTAAGCAATTCTGCGTCTTTTCGGGTTCTTACATAGATAATTCCCGATTCTTTAGCATATTTAAGAATGTTAAAAACCTTTTGATATTTGTCTGAAACCTCTTCGGAAAATATTTTAATATTCTCTCTTTTAAAGCTTTTCTGGAATACCTGCGGATTTTTTAGCTCGAGCTTGTTTTTAATTTCGTTTAAAACTTTAGGAGTTGCAGTCGCTGTTAAAGCAAGACATGGGATTTCAGGATTGTTTTTTCTGAAATCTTTAATGTTCTGATAACTCGGTCTGAAATCTTGTCCCCATTCTGAAATACAATGTGCTTCATCTACCGCAATAAATGACAACTGGATTTCTTCAATCTGCTGAAGAAATAATTTATTAGTCAGCCTTTCGGGTGAAACGTATAATAATTTGGTTAAGCCGTCTTTGCAACGATTGTATATAACTTCGGCATCATATTCATCCAGTTCTGAGCTGAGATATTCTGCTTCAATTCCTCTGAATTTTAATTGGTTGACCTGGTCTTTCATTAATGCCAAAAGCGGTGAAATGACAAGACAGGTTCCTTCCTGCAACAAAGATGGAAGTTGGTAACATAATGATTTTCCGGCACCGGTAGGAAGAAGAACCAATGTGTCTTTTCTGTTGATAACAGAATCGATTACCTGCTCCTGAGAATCTCTGAATTGATGATAGCCCCAAAAATGTTTTAGGGTTTTATTTTTAAGTTCATTAAAATCTTGCGGCGAAATCATAAGGTAAATGTAAGGAAAGTATTAAGACAAAAAAAGCCACGCAATGCATGGCTTTCATTATAAAAAAAAATTTTTTTTATTTAGCTTCGAAGTAAACTCTTCTGTTGGCTCTGTTTTTCCATTCAGGACATTTAGTAGCCGGATCGCACTCAGGGTATTTCAGGTCTTTTTCACCTCTACCTACAGCGTTTAACTTAGAAGAATCTACACCGTTTTTAATTAAATAATTTTTCACGCTGTTTGCTCTTCTTTCAGATAATTTTTGGTTATACTCGTCAGAAGCTCTGGTATCAGTTGCTCCAATTACAGTATAAGTACCGCTTGAAGAGTTGATATAGTTTACAGCATTATTAAGGATTGGCGTATTTGATGGTAAAATTCTGTCTGAATTTAAATCAAACTCAATTCCTTCCATATTTGTAACTGTCTCATCGATTGGTCCTACCGGAGTGGTCGGAGTTAACGGACAACCTTGATTTTCTACCGGTCCGGGAACTGTTACACATTTATCGTGAAGATCAATAACTCCGTCTAAATCTGCATCAAGAGCTACACCTGCACCGTCAACTCTTGCTCCTGCAGGAGTATCAAGCTGTCTGTCCCAGTCGTCACAAACTCCGTCATTATCGGCATCACCTTTTTTACAAACTTCAATGTCCTGGTTTTTATTAGCCAAAACATCTAATTTATAATAAATTTCCTGCAATGGATCGTGCCACATTAAGTGAGATTCGTGTTTTCCTAATTTTAAAGATAAACCAACTGTAGCGTTGAAGAAGTTGTCAGAAACCTGTTCTTCTCTTTGGTTGATCGCACTATACTGCGCTCCGCCACCGTCAAATTCATCATCACCTGTGTAAACATACATTACTCTTCCTTCAAGATCTAATCTTCTGTTTACTTTGAATTTAACTCCCGCTCCGGCCTGACCGAAGAATGAACCAAATTTAAAAGGTTTGATCTCCGTCATTAATCTCTGTCCGTTAGCATCTTTCTGGTATGCTCTGTATGCAATGGTTCCGATACCTGCATAACCATGTAATGCCCATCTGTAAGTAGATTTGTTATCAACTCTTCTTAAAAGATTGGAAAAATTGATGTCTCCTAATAATGAGATTGCATCATATTGTGTTCTTGCACCTACTTCATTTAAATTAGTAGAAGGGGCAGGATCTTTTGTATTAAACCAACCTTGTCTGGTTTCTCCTCTGTCATATTGTAAATTAATACCAAAAGCATGGGTAATGGCTTTATCAACGCTTACATAAGCAGAGTAACCGAAAAGATTTTTACCGTTTCCGTTTTTAATAGACGTTAAATCTCCTGATTGCAGTAAGGGAACACCTGCACCAAATGACACTGCCCAATCATTAAATCTTTTGGATTTTTGAGTAAAAGGCGAAACATTGGCAGAACCGGAAGAAAATGTATTGGGATATTCATCGGTAGAAACTACGGCTATAGAATCTTGTGCATAGCTCACTGTAGGAACAGCTAATGCTAATGCAACAATTGCTAAACTTAATTTCATAGTGTATTTTTTTTGTTGTTATTAAATATTATTTGAATTTTTTAATTGCTTGGGCAGCCATTGTTATCAGCTGAACCAGGAACGGTAACGCACTTGTCGTATAAATCGATGACACCATCAAGATCCAGATCCAATGCTACACCTGCGCCGTCAACTCTTGCTCCTGCAGGAGTATTTAGCTCTCTGTCCCAATCATCACAAACGCCGTCATTATCGTTATCGCCTTTTTCGCATACAACCAGTTCATTGGCTGTATTTTCAAGAACATTTGTTCTGTAATATACTTCCTGTAAAGGATCATGCCATGCCAAGTGAGACATATGTTTGCCTAATTTAAATGATACTCCTAAATTGACAGTCAACATATTATCCGATCTTTTGTCGTTGATCATATTGTATTTAGAGTTACCACTGTTAAGCTGATAATCTGCAGGCTCAGCATAACCTCCACCATCGAACTCATCATCACCACTGATAATGTACATTGCTCTGGCTTCAATATCAATCAGTTTTGAAACCTTATATTTCAAACCTGCACCAAATTGATAGTAAAATGAACTAATATCCATTTTTTGATCTATAAATAAGGGTACTCTTTTGGGTGAATTGCTCCATCTGAATTCATCATTATCGTGTAAAGATGTGTTGAAGTTCATTAAACCAACTCCTCCGTAACCGTGGAAAGCCCATCTGTAAGGCGAGTGGTTATCAGCTCTTCTTAGAATATTAGAAAAATTTACATCTCCTAATAAAACAATTTGATTGTACTTTGTTTTTGCAACTCCTACACCGGCCAACTGACCACGTGCACCTGCCTGCATTCCTTTTTGGTTGGTTTCACCTCTCTGGTAGGCAATGCTTATTCCGAATGTGTGTGAGATCTGTTTATCTATGCTCACATAGCTGTTATATCCCCAATTTACCTTTTTATCATAAAAAGAGGTAAGATCTGAGTTCATCATAAATGCTGCACCTCCGCCTACAGAAATAGACCAATCGTTGAATCTTCTTGCTTTATTGTCAAATTTTTGAACGTTTGCGGAACCAGAAGAAAATGTGTTGGGATATTCATTTGTAGAATTGACGGATATGCTGTCTTGAGCATATGTAGCAATTGGCAAAGCGGCCAATAATAATAAACCTAATTTCATACAATTTTTTTATGTGTTTGTTTTTTTTAAATCAATTCTTTTAATAATATCCTAGAAAATTCCCTTTCAAAAAGATGTCTGTTGTGAGGGATTTCTAACCTTTCTGATGCAAATTTTAAATCATCATACTTCACAATATCAATGTCTATAATTCTGTCTGTATAAACTTTAGAAACGGATGAGTCAGTAAGTCTGCCCATTTCAATTTCTATTTTTTTCACATAATCAAGCAGTTGAATAGGCGATAGATGAGTAGATATTATTGTTGCAATATTACAAAAAATATTAGAACTGGCAAATTCTACGGGTTCTGAAGTCAAATATTTGCTTTTTTTTAATATAGTACAAGCCTCACTTATTTTGCTTAAGGCGAGGTCAATATTATTTTTTTGATTACCGATGTTACTTCCGAGTAACAAAATCACCTTATGTTGCGACATATAGAAAAATGATTGTTTTATGAAGAGTTTCTTTAAAAATGTATTAGCAAATATAGTAGCTATTGTTATATTGTGCTTCGTGTTTTTCTTCTTTTTTATTATAATGATTGCCGTAGGTTCTATGAGTGGAGAGAAATCGGTTGATGTAAAAAAGAATTCTGTTTTAACGATTAATCTGAAAACTTCTATTATCGATAGCCCTACAGAAGAGCAGCAAAGTATTTTTAATATCAATGATAAAAATCAAAACATTTTAATTTATGATGCGGTAGAAGCTATTCATAAAGCAAAAGATGATGATAAAATCAAAGGGATAAGTATTGAAACCGATTATATTAATGCAGGAACTACCCAGATTGATGATTTAAGAAATGCTATCGAAGATTTCAAGAAAAGCGGAAAATTTGTTTATGCGTACGGAAATGCTGTTTCACAGGCTTCCTATTATTTAGGATCGGTTGCAGATCAGTATTATTTAAATCCATCAGGAGGAATTGAGCTTAAAGGTTTGGCTACAGAAGTTACTTTCTTTAAAGATTTTGCAGAAAAATACGGAATCGGGATTGAAGTAATCCGTCACGGAAAATTTAAATCTGCTGTAGAACCTTTTTTAAGAAATGATATTTCTCCGGAAAATCAGGAGCAGTTGAGTACCTTATTAAATGACATTTGGGGAAATACGTCTTCAAAAATGGCAGCTTCAAGAAAAATGAATCCTGAAGAATTCAAAACGGTTGTTGATAGTTTATACGGAATGATTCCGGATTTAACAGTGAAATATAAATTGGCAGACAAGCTGATTCAGAAAACAGAATATGACCAGTTGATCAGAACAAAACTGAGCCTTGCTGAAAAAGATAAGCTCAACAAAGTTTCGCTGCAAAAATATATCGATTCGTTTAAAGATAAAGATAACTCAGGCGAAAAAGTAGCGGTTTTATACGCATCAGGTTCTATCAACAGCGGAGATGAGTACAACGAAATTTATTCTGAAAAATATATCAAGTACATCAAAGATCTTCAGGAAGACGACAAAGTAAAAGCTGTTGTTTTGAGAATCAATTCTCCGGGAGGTAGCGCAAATGCTTCAGATGAAATTTTATTTGAACTTCAGCAATTGAAAAAGAAAAAACCTTTGGTCGTTTCTTTCGGCGATTACGCAGCTTCCGGTGGTTATTATATTGCAATGGGAGCCGATAAAATTTTTTCTGAGCCAAATACTTTAACAGGATCGATCGGAGTTTTCGGGGTATTGCCTTACTTTAAAGATATTGCCAACAAAAACGGGGTGCGTTCTGATATTGTTGCAACCAATGCCAATTCGGCTTACTACTCTTCATTGCACGGTCTTACGCCTTACGGAGTAAATCTAATGACAAGGAGCGTTGAAGGAACTTATAAAAGATTTGTACATTTTGTAACTCAAAACAGAAAGCAGACTTTTGAGCAGATCGACAATATTGGAGGCGGAAGAGTTTGGAGCGGAGTCCGTGCAAAACAAATCGGTCTGGTAGACGAATTGGGAACTTTAAACGATGCCGTGAAATTTGCAGYGCAAAAAGCAAACCTGAAATCTTACAACGTCGCTTCTTATCCTAAAAAGATGACGGCTTTTGAACAGATTTTTGATGACATGAATGAAGATGATATTTCTGCAAGAGTAATCAAAAATAAGATCGGTAAAGCAAACTATGAGATTTTGGAGCAGCTTACCGATGAGAAATTAAAATCTGAGGTGAAAATGGAAATGCCTTACAGAATTAAAATAAACTAAATTATATTGTTCATTAAAAATCCCGGTCTGAAATTTTCAAACCGGGATTTTATTTTTTAAGTCTTTAATTTTTCTTTGTAAGCATTCCGTAAATCCAGAGAAGAAGCAGTGCGCCACCTACAGAAAATACCAACGGCCAGAAATGAAACATTCTTTCGTCGCTTGCTCCGCCGCCGCCAAATATTGCATTAGCAATAAAACCGCCTACAAAAGCTCCTACAATTCCCAGAATACTCGTCATGAGCCAGCCCATGTTTTGCTTTCCGGGCATAATCATTTTAGCGATTGCTCCTACGATCAGTCCGAAGATGATCCAAAGAATAAATGTCCACATAGTAATGAATTTTAATGTTAATAAATTTGAATGATTTGTCATCAAAAAGAATTTTATCTCTTCTTGAAGAACGAATCTACAAACTCTGTACCATTAAAAAGCTGAAGATCCTGCATCTTTTCGCCAACACCGATATATTTTACAGGAATCTGAAACTGGTCTGAAATACCGATTACAACACCGCCTTTTGCGGTTCCGTCCAGTTTTGTTACGGCTAAAGCATTCACTTCTGTTGCGGCAGTAAACTGTTTTGCCTGCTCAAAAGCATTCTGCCCTGTAGAACCATCCAGAACCAAAAGAATCTCATGCGGAGCATCAGGAATCACCTTTTGCATTACTCTTTTAATTTTTGAAAGCTCATTCATCAGGTTGATTTTGTTATGAAGCCTTCCTGCCGTATCAATAATCACAACATCAGCATTCTGAGCAACTGCACTTTGAACGGTATCAAAAGCTACAGAAGCCGGATCTGAACCCATTTCCTGCTTTACAATCGGAACGCCGACTCTTTCACTCCAGATTACAAGCTGATCTACAGCCGCCGCTCTGAATGTATCTGCTGCTCCAAGAACCACTTTCTTACCTTCAGATTTAAACTGATGTGCAAGTTTTCCGATCGTTGTGGTTTTTCCTACGCCGTTTACGCCAACAACCATTATTACGTAAGGTTTTTTTGAAGAATCGATATTTCCTGTTCCTCTGTGAGGATTTTCAAGTAAAAGTCCTGAGATTTCTTCACGAAGAATCTTGTCGAGCTCGTTTACCCCGACGTATTTGTCTCTTGCAACACGTTCTTCAATCCTTTCAATGATTTTAATGGTCGTAGAAGCGCCAACGTCTGAAGCGATCAGGATTTCTTCCAGATCATCCAGAACTTCGTCATCTACTTTGCTTTTGCCGACTACGGCTTTAGTCATTTTTTCAAAGAAACCCTGATTCGATTTTTCCAAACCTTTATCTAAAGTTTCTTTTTCTTCTTTTTTAAAAATATTTTTAAACCAACTCATTGTATGAATTTCGGAATTTAGTTATTGTCAGATGCAGGATGATGGAAGCCGGATGTTTACAAAATAATGTATAATTTCATAAACATTTAGCTTCAGACATCCTACACCCAGCGTATTAAAAGCAAAGATAACAAAAAAACTACCCAAAATATGAGTAGTTTTTGTATTGTAAATAAAGTAACTGATTATTTTTTCAAATAACCGTCAACTTCGTCTGCATTCATTACTTTTTCTTCGAAAACGTAAGCTCCTGATTTAGAAGACTTCACCATTTTCACCACTTTGGTCATTTTTTTAGACCCGGTTTGTAGGGTTGCTACTACTTTCTTTGCCATGGTAAATTATATTTTATAAATTACTTGATTTCTTTGTGAAGGGTAGATCTCTTAAGAACAGGATTGTATTTTTTCAATTCCAATCTTTCTGTAGTGTTCTTTTTGTTTTTTGTAGAAATGTATCTAGACATTCCTGGCATACCGCTTTCTTTGTGCTCTGTACATTCAAGGATTACTTGAACTCTGTTTCCTTTTTTTGCCATGATTTAGTTCTTTTTAATCAATCCGTTTCTAGTAGCTCTTTCGATAGCTTCCTCGATTCCAATCTTGTTAATTACTCTCAATCCATGAGCTGAAACTTTTAAAGTAACGTGCTTATCTTGCTCTGGAAGGTAAAATTTCTTCTCCAATAAGTTAATTTCAAAACGACGCTTCGTTTTGTTATTAGCGTGAGAAACGTTGTTACCAACCATTGCACGCTTTCCTGTTATCTGGCAAATTCTTGACATATCTCGATGTTCTTATTTGTATAATATTTGAGGTTGCAAAATAACGAATAATTTTTTAGGTAGACAAGTTTTTAAATAAATTTTTCTAATAATTATTTGTCAGTTTTAATGAGTTACAAATGTAAAAACATTTCAGAATCTCGGTTCTTACCATGTAGATGATAAATATCAGGCAAGTTTTGGCTGGCTGAATATTATTTGATACTATCTTTGTTTTTAATTAATCTAAATAAAAATAAAATGAAAAGAATCTATGTTTTTGCTTTTTTTATTCCTATGATGTTTCAGGCTCAGACTTTTTCTGAGGTTTCTACCAATGTGAAAAATTTCTATTACGGATCCAGCGACATCGGAGATTTTAATAATGACGGAAAACCCGATGTTGTTTATAACGGTGCAATAGATAACGATGCAGACGGTACTGCGGATGTTACGTTTAATGAAGCTTATACTAATAATAACGGTGTTTTTTCACCTTACGGAAATTTAGGAACTGATGTTACGCATTTAGGTGATATTAAATTTATAGATTACAATAATGACGGTTTGCTCGACATAGTTTCTACTGGGTTGAGCTATCAGAATATCGTAAATTATAAGCATTACCGTTTTCTGAATAACGGAACCGGCTTTTCAAAAGTAGAAGATACCGCCGGAAAAGTTTATGGTTCTATAGAAGTTTTTGATTTTAACCATGACGGAAAACAAGACTATGCAATCAACGGAACGCAGTATATTGACGGAACCGGTTTTGTCTATGATTTAAGTCTTTATCAAAATACGGGAACTGGTTTTCAGCTGACTCAATCCTGGCTTCCCGGAACGCAGAACGGAAGTTTTAAAGTTTTAGATTTAAATAATGATAAGCTTCTTGATGTGGTCATCTTCGGTTATGATGAAAACACCAATCCCACTTTTAAAACTTATTTGAACTCGAGTAACGGGCTTCAGTTGTCTCAAAATTTACTGCCTTTAGCCAGCGGAAAATTAGCATATGCAGATTTTAATGCAGATGGATTCCCAGATTTGGTGGCAATCGGTCAGGATGATAATTACGAAGAATATCTCGGTGTTTTTATGAATGACGGAACCGGTCAGTTTACAGCTCAGGCAATTCCCGGCGAAGGTCTTTCTACTTCAAGTGTAGATGTTGGTGATCTTAATAATGATGGGTATTACGATTTTATAGTGATTGGTGATGATGCAAATAATGATGGAGTAGTTAATGTTTTTCTTTACAATCCGGCTTCACAGTCTTTTACAAAAGCGGTCAATACTTCTTTGTATAATCTTGGCGGATCAGGAAATGTAAGGCTTTTTGATTACGATGGAAACAATCATCTGGATGTTTTAATGACCGGTTTTGATTGGGCAGATCCGGATTTAAGCTCATTCACCAAACTTTATAAAAATACT
>NZ_JBFRGA010000096.1:0-9614 GCF_052115105.1 Chryseobacterium sp. 2TAF14 | reverse complement strand
AGGTTAATCAGATTAAATTATTAAAGAATATGCAATCTTCAAAAGCAATTGAAATAGTCACAAATCCTATTAAACAAAAAACTTTCAACATCACATCGGTTTGATTATATTTGCTTAATTCTCATTATTTATGAAATTAAATATAAAAAACGAAACCGGAAGACTGAGGTCGGTGGTTTTAGGGCAACCCAATTCTATGGGCGGTGTTCCTACTTTAGACGAAAGTTATGATGCTAAATCATACTATACGATAGAACACAACATGTACCCGAAAGAAGCAGATATCATCAATGAGATGAATGCTTTTGAAGCGGTTTTGAAGAAATACGATGTACAGGTATTCCGTCCGGATATTATCAACGATTATAACCAGGTTTTTGCAAGAGATGTTGCTTTTGTGATCGACGATAAAATGATTATTTCCAACGTAATTGCCGACAGAGCCGATGAACAGGAAGCTTATAAAGAAGTCTTTGAAGAAGTAGCCTGGAGGAAAATTATCAACCTTCCCGAAACTGCTCATATTGAAGGCGGTGATGTAATTGTCTGGAACGATTTTCTTTTCATCGGAACCTGTTTCAGTGAAGATTACAGAAATTATAAAACGGCAAGAACTAACGAATATGCGATCGAAATTCTTAAAGAATATTTTCCTAAGAAGAGAATTATCGATTTGGAACTAAAGAAAAACGACAAAATTCCGTATGAAGGAATTTTGCATTTAGACTGTACATTCAACCCGATTGGTAAAGATAAATGCATCATTTACAAAGACGGTTTTGTAGACGAAAGCGATTACAATTTAATCATCGATATTTTCGGAGAAGAAAACTGTTTCCATGTAACGGACGAAGAAATGTTTGAAATGTTCCCGAATATTTTCTCTATTTCTCCGGAAGTTGTGGTTTCAGACAAAGCTTTTACAAGAATGAATAATCACCTGAGAAATGAATGGGGAATGATTGTAGAAGAAATTCCTTACAGAGAGATTTCTAAAATGGGCGGCTTGTTGAGGTGCTCTACAATGCCGTTGGTAAGAGACTAATTGTGTTGGAGTGTCTTAGAGTTGTAGAGTTTTAGAGCTTGAAAGGATGTTTTTATGTTAATATTTTTGCTATTTTAGTTAAAAATACAAAGATGTCAATAATTAAATTTCATCAGGATCTTAAAGTTTATCAGGAGTCCTTTAAAACAGCAATGGAAATCTATAATCTCTCTAAAACTTTTCCAAAAGAAGAATTGTACTCACTTACTGATCAGATCAGAAGATCCTCTAGATCGGTTTCAGTAAATATCAGCGAAGCTTGGGGCAAAAGAAAATACGAAAAATCTTTTGTGGCTAAACTTACAGATTCTGAAGGTGAAGCAAGAGAAACCCAATCGTGGCTTGAATTTGCTCTAGCTTGTAAGTACATTAATGAAGAACAATATAATAATTTAAACAAACAATATAATCACATCATCGGAATGTTGGTGATTATGATGAATCAATCAGAAAAGTGGTGCTCATTTGTAGGGAAATAAAAGTTTAAGTTGAAAATTATCACTATTTGTAAAAAATACACAAATCTTGTCGCTATTTTTTTTAACACTAAAACCCTCCGACGCTCCTACTCACAAACTTTAAAAACATGCAGACAACAGATACAGTATTAATGATAGAGCCAATCGCATTTGGATACAATGCAGAAACGGCAGAAAACAATTATTTTCAGGTAGAACAGAAAGATGCGGATATTCAGTCAAAAGCTTTGGCAGAATTTAAAATTTTTGTTGAAAAACTGAAAAGCAAAGGTATTAATGTGATTACCATAAAAGACACCATCGATCCTCATACTCCGGATTCTATTTTCCCAAACAACTGGGTGAGTTTTCACAAAGACGGGAAAGTGGTTTTGTACCCGATGTTCGCTGCAAACCGAAGAGTAGAGCGAAGAGAAGATATTATTGAAAGTATCAAAAATCAAGGGTTTGAGGTTTCTGAAGTTGATGACTGGTCTTTGCCGGAAATTCAGGGGCACTTTCTGGAAGGAACGGGAAGTATGATTTTCGATCACGATAACAGAATTGCTTACGGATCGGTTTCTTTAAGATTAGATGAAGGTTTGTTCAGAGAATTTTGTACCAAATACAGATTTACGCCCGTAGTTTTTCATTCGTTTCAGACGGTTGGAGAAGAAAGGCTTCCGATTTATCATACCAACGTAATGATGTGCGTTGCAGATCAATTTGTTGTGATTTGCTTAGACTGTATTGATTCTGAACTTGAAAGAACCAAAGTCATCGAAACCATTAAAAATTCAGGAAAAGAAATCATCGAAATTTCTGAAGATCAGATGCAACAGTTTGCAGGAAATATGCTTCAGGTGCAGAATAAAGAAGGCAAAAAGTATTTGGTGATGAGTCAGACTGCGTATCTTTCTTTAAAACCTGAACAAGTTTCAAATATCGAAAAATATTGTGAAATCATCTATTCAGATTTAAATACCATTGAAGTGAACGGAGGCGGAAGTGCACGTTGTATGTTAGCTGAGGTTTTCTTGCCTAGGAAATAAGGTATTTTAAATTAGACAAATTATAAACTTCTGACTTTAACCGAGGTCAGAAGTTTTTTTATGCTTCAATCTCAAGCAACCATTAAAAAAACTTTAAATTTGTAAAAATATAAAGTTTGATTATGAGTAAGAAATTATATTTGAGCATGGTTATACTGCTGTGCTTTTTTTCAAATGCGCAGCAAAAAACCTATTGTAACCCCATCAATATTGATTACGGTTACACTCCGTTCAAAAACTTTGCAAGCCAGGGAAAGCATCGTGCAACAGCCGATCCGGTAATTGTTAATTTTCAGAAAAAACTATTTCTTTTTTCGACTAATCAGGAAGGATATTGGTACAGTGACAATATGCTCGATTGGAAATTTATTAAAAGAAAATTCCTGAGAGACAACAAATATACTCACGACCTTAATGCTCCTGCAGTCTGGGCGATGAAAGATACTTTATACGTTTACGGCTCAACTTGGGAGCAGGATTTCCCGATCTGGAAAAGTACAAATCCCACAAAAGACGACTGGAAAATTGCTGTTGATACCTTGAAAGTCGGAGCTTGGGATCCTGCTTTTCATTATGATGAAGATAAAAATAAATTGTATTTGTATTGGGGATCAAGCAACGAATGGCCTCTTTTAGGAACAGAAGTGAAAGTTAAAAATCTTCAGTCTGAAGGTTTTGTAAAACCTATTTTAAGATTAAAGCCGGAAGATCATGGCTGGGAAAGATTTGGCGAATATAATGACAATGTTTTCTTACAGCCTTTTGTGGAAGGAGCCTGGGTAACCAAATATAAAGACAAATATTACATGCAGTACGGTGCTCCTGCAACAGAATTCAGCGGATATTCTGACGGAGTTTATGTTTCTAAAAATCCTCTGGAAGGTTACGAATATCAACAGCACAACCCGTTTTCTTATAAACCGGGAGGTTTTGCAAGAGGAGCCGGTCATGGTGCGACCTTCGAAGATAATTATAAAAACTGGTGGCACGTTTCCACAATTTTTATTTCCACTAAAAATAATTTTGAAAGAAGATTAGGAATCTGGCCTGCAGGTTTCGATAAAGATGATGTAATGTACACGAACACTGCTTATGGTGATTACCCGACTTTGCTTCCGCAGTTTGCACAAGGAAAAGATTTTTCTAAAGGACTTTTTGCAGGCTGGATGTTGTTAAATTACAATAAGCCGGTTCAGGTTTCTTCTACTTTGGGAGGTTATCATTCTAATAATGCGGTAGATGAAGATATTAAAACCTATTGGAGTGCAAAAACCGGAAATGCCGGAGAATGGTTTCAGACAGATTTAGGTGAGGTTTCTACAATTAATGCTATTCAGATCAATTATGCCGATCAGGATGTAGAGTTTATGGGAAAAACTGAAGGCAAAATGCATCAGTATAAAATCTTCGGTTCAAATGATGGTAAAAAATGGAAAGTCATTGTAGATAAAAGCAAAAACACAAAAGACGTTCCGCATGATTATGTAGAGCTTGAAAAACCGGCAGAAGCAAGATTTTTAAAAATGGAAAACCTGAAAATGCCTACAGGAAAGTTTGCATTAAGCGGTTTCAGAGTTTTTGGAAAAGGAGCAGGTGCAAAACCTGCAAAAGTTCAGAACTTTGTTCCGTTAAGAGCTGATCCTAAAAAATATGGTGAAAGAAGAAGCATCTGGATGAAATGGCAGCAAAACTCAGAAGCCGATGGCTACGTTATTTACTGGGGAAAATCTCCGGATAAATTGTATGGGAGTATTATGGTGTATGGAAAAAATGAATATTTTTTTACCGGAGCAGACCGGGTAGACTCTTATTATTTCCGGATTGAAGCGTTTAATGCAAATGGCGTATCAGAAAGGACTGAAGTCGTAAAGTCTGAATAAATTTCAAAAAAATCATTTTTATTATAAATATTTGATAATTATAGTTTAACTTTAATGAACAAATATCAAAAATAATAATTATGAAAAACTTAAAAAAATTGGAAGTTAAAAAACTTTCCAGAGATGATTTGAAAAACATTAAAGGAAGTGTAAAAGCACCTTGGGTTGAAGACGGATGTCCATGGCCATTGTGTCCCAATGCATTTGGAAGGTGTTCAGCTTTTGGTACTTGTGCAGAATACATCTAATAAAAAAGTGGTCGGAAGAAATTTCGATCACTTTTTTGTTTATTTTATTTCTTTTAAAAATGCAGAAATTTTATTAATCAAAAACGGAGAATTTTTTATTGTTCCAATCCAATAGACAGGATTTGCTATATCTTGATTGGTAATTAATTTATTTGAACCATTAAGATTTATTAAAGAGTTAAGTGTTGTTAAGATGAAATAAAATTTCTTAAGCAACCTTAAATTTGCATGCAAATTCTTAACCTATTTAAACTTCTTAATTAGACTTAATGGTTAATAATGCAACGTTTTGGAAATATTTTAAAGCGTTTTTTATTTAATATGTTTTAAAAATTCAGAAATTTTATCAATTAAAAACGGCGAATTTTTTTCATTGCTCCAATCTAAATGGCCTCCCGAAAACTCATAAGATTGGTTACGAACTTTATTCTTATTTAAAGCAGAATCTAAAATTTTCTTCTGAGACAGCGGAATTACCTGATCATTACTTCCATAAAAAGATATTGTTGGTGGAGAATTTTTATTAATCCAATAGACAGGATTTGCTATATCTCGATTGGTAATGTCTGTCGGAGTTGGTTTTGACAAATCAATCATGTTTTTTTCAACAAAAGTGTAATCAGAATATTGCTTAAAATCCGGGTGAAGTAAATCTGCAGGTCCTACAATATTTACAACAGCTTTTATTTTTGTTCTTTGCTTATTAGCAAAAAGTGTATTATAGCTATACAACATCGATAAATGTGCACCTGCGCTGTATCCGAGAAGAATGAAATGTGGATTTATTTTTTCTTTTACCGTTTTTTTTATCAGAAAATCCAAAGCCTTGTCAATATCATCAGTTTGGTTTGGAAGAATGAAGGAACTGTTGTTTGCCAATCTGTAATTTATATTTGCAAAAGCATAATCAGGAAATTTTTCCATCATTGAAAGAGTGAAATAGGTAAGATTAGATTTGTCTCCCGCTTTCCAGCCTCCTCCGTGAACAATTACAAAAATTCCTTTAATAGAATCTTTATTTTTCGGAAAATAAAAATCTAACTTTTGTGCAGAATTTTCACCATAAGAAAGATTTTCTTCTATATCGAAAGAAATACTGTTGCCAAGATCAATGGTTTTTTCTTTACAGCTAAAAATAACCAGGAGGAAGAATAAAAGTTTGAGAATTTTTTTCATAATCATAAATATAAACGAAACCCGCCAATTTCTTGACGGGTTTCAATACAAAATAAAATATATGAAGATTGAATGTTAACGTGTTCTGCTTTTGATGTCGTCTGAAGCACCTTCTATGTTTCTTACTTTCTTCACTTTCTGGTTTCCGAAGTTGTAAGTAATGCTGAAAGTTCCGCCTCTGTTGTACCTGTTTTGGTGAATGTAATTGTAGTTTCCATTGGTTTGAAAGTCTTCAATTTCTACGATGTTGGTATTTAGTATATCATTTACATTAAGAGCAAAAGTCCAGTCGTTCCAGTTTTTCTTAAGGCTTAAATCAAGACTCATCAGGTTTCTTAATTCACCCAGTTCAATTTGTTGTTTGTCAACGAAGAAATAATTAACGCCTAAAAACCAGGTTTTCTTTTTGTCTAGACGAATCGTGTTGTTGGTTTGTACTACAATACTTGTAGAGCTTCTTTTGTTGATATAAGTATCAAAAACTTCTCCGGTTGTAGGATCTGTGCTTAAGCTTCCGTTGTTGATATTATGCTGTACTCCGACATTAAAATTCATGGTAAGATATTGCTTGAAAAAAGATTTCTGCAATCCAAGCATAGCAGACATTTCCTGCTTATCGCCAAAATTGGTTCTGATGTAAGCGAGCTGTCTGTATTGCACACCGTCTCTTGTAACATACCTTTGTAAAGGAACCTGCGTGATAACATCTTTAAATAATGAATGATTTAGAATCAGGAAATAAGAATTTTTAAACATATACGTCAGTTCCTGATTGTAAGTCGTAGAAGCTTTTACAAAAGGGTTGTTTTGTGTATAGTTGTCCTGCGTTAAAATATTTTTTACAGGATTCAGTTCCCAGAAGCTCGGTCTTCTCATTCTGCTTGAAAATGCATAAGAGATGTTATTTTTATCGTTGATGGCATAGTTTACGCTTAGATAAGGCAGAAGGTTGTTGTAATTTCTTTCAAATTCCTGCATCGGCTTATTTGGAATCTCAGAAGTTCCCATGCTTTTTGTGATTTCATATCTTGCGCCTACTTTTCCGGACAATTTATCAGAGAATTTCTTTTCAAATGTAAGGTAAAGACCATAGATTTTTTCATCATAAATAAAATGGTTAAGCTCTGGTTTTATGCTTTCCAAATCTCCGTCATTGTCGTAATAATTGAAATAATTCTTTGTATCATTATCTGTTTTGGTAGCGTTAAAATTTCCACCTACAGAGACTGTAAGATCTTTTTTAAACTTTTGAATATAGTCTACCATTCCTGAAAAGTTATTGATGATCTGAGGGATTTCCTGCAAAACCGTTTGTCTCGGAAGAGTAAAACTTCCATCTGTTCTTTGCCCTAAAGTTCTGTTGTCTGCATTTTGAAACCTTCTGTAATTAAGATAAGCTGCATTTAAGTTTAATTTACTACCTAAAGAATCGGTTTTCAATTCATAATTAAGGTTCAGGGAATTATTGTAGCTTCTGGCGTTTTCAATATTTTTAGATTTTGTAAGCTCTGTCTTGTTGAGAGTTCCGTCTTCGTTGTACATCTGCAACGTGTTCAGAAGATCTACAGTAGAGCCGTAGCTTTTGTTTGCCCATGYATTCCATGAAAGAGCAAGATTACTTTTATCATTAAGCTGATAATCAAAATTAAGATATCCTCCAAGATTCTTGTTTGGATCATCAATATCACCTACAGATTCATTTTTGATCAGGTTTGTACCGTTTCTTAATGTATAATGTTGTGCCTGAATGTTTTCTCCACCATTCAAATTTGCGCTGATTCCCAGTTTATCTTTACGGTAATTCGCAGAAAAACTTGCTGAACTGGCGTTGTATTTATTCTGAGAATTCGCCATTCTCATATTTCCGTTARGACCGTCGCTCATTTTTTTCTTCATTACGATATTGATGATTCCGTCGGAAGATTCTACCTGAAATTCACTTCCCGGAACGGTAATCACTTCTATCTTCTGAATATTTTCTGCAGGTGTATTTTTCAGTAGCTGCGTCAAAGATTCAGCGTCCATATTGGTTTTTCTTCCGTTGATGTAGATCAGGGCGTTATTTTTTCCTGCTATTTTCAGGGTTTTATCATCAGTAGAAGAAAGAAGAGGAGTCTGTTTCAGTAAATCGAACGTTGTATTTCCTTTAGTTACAGGAGATGCCGCAACATCATACACAAAACGGTCGCTTTGCTTTTTGAAAACCTGCTTTTTCAATACAACTTCTTCGATCTTTTGTGTTTTTACAGAATCTGATTTTTTTTCCTGGGCAAATGTAAGTCCGCTTAAGAAAAGTGCTGCGATGAATATCTGGGTTTTCATAATTATATTTTTTAGTTTAGATGCTTGTATTTGTTATTATTTTACATTGCAAAGATATATAATAAATTTAGTATCATGCAATACAAAGTAGTAAAAATGTTTTTAAATAAAATTTAACAGCTTGATTATCAACTATTAAATTTAAAGTTTAAATTTTATTATACTTGGCTATTTATACAATTAGACAACACAGGCAAGAGTTTTGTTACAATAATTTTAAAAATTATCAAAACTCACTTTCTTTTGATTAATTTAAATTAAAAATAAAATGAAAAATCTAATCATTATTTTCGATTCTTTAACCGTGCAAAAGTTACTTTTACTTCAACTCTGATGGAAGGGAACAGTCGATGATCAGCCAGTTCGGAACTGTAAATAATTGTATTGATTTTACATTAAACGGAACTTCTTCTGATAATGTAAATGGAGTATCAGTTACCACAATCTTATCGGTAACAGGACATGTAAAATGAGATTTTTAAAATATTCAGAAATGAAATTATAAAAGTAAAAGGACTTGAAAAAGCCCTTTTTTATTTTATTCTCTATCGAAGCGTGCCAGTTTTTTATCAATCCAAATCGTAGCAAAAGGAAAGAATGCGGCGATGAGTGCGAAGACAGAATCTTCGTCATCCCATTGGTAAATTTTTCTTGTAGCAGGAATAAACAGCAGATAAAGTGTAAAGAAAAATCCGTGAATACTACCAATCGTACTGATGTAAACAATCGGAAAAATACCTTCAGGATCAACCCTGATCCAGATCATGGCTGTAAAAAGGAAAAACCATGAAATTGCTTCAGCCAAACAGATTTGCTTAAACCATTTAATGACTTTTTCCTGACCGTATTTTGCGAAAAAATTTTCTAAAAACTCCATTAAACTAAAGAATTAATTTAAATTATCAATTATCAATTATCAATTATCAATTATCAATTATCAATTATCAATTTCTACTTATAAAAACTACTTCCATCCAGATAATCAAAAACTTCCGGCGGAAGCATCGGTCTTACGTTTTTTCCCTGCTTGATCATATTGCGGATTTCTGTGGCAGATAATTCGATAACAGGCGCTTTTACAACCGAAATATTTTCGTGGTTGATATATTCCGAATCTTTTTTATTTCCTTCAAAAACTCTGGGATAAACAATAATATGATGGTTCTTTATCAATAAATCAGAATTTTTCCATTTGTGCAGACTTCCCAGATTATCTTCACCCATGATTAAACTAAAAGAATAGTCGGGATGTTTTTCTTTAAGATATGTTAAAGTATCGATCGTATAACTCGGTGTAGGAAGAGAAAACTCTACATTTGAAGCACGCATGTCAGGATAATGTTTGATGGCAAGTTCCACCATATCGAGCCTGTTGTGATCGTTCAGGAGTGACTTTTTTTCTTTAAACGGGTTTTGCGGACTCACCACAAACC
>NZ_JBFRGA010000095.1:0-14283 GCF_052115105.1 Chryseobacterium sp. 2TAF14 | reverse complement strand
CTCATAGAACTCATCGTATGTTTTTATTCTTTCAGACATGGCATTTATCGCTTAAAGTTCTTAAATGAACCTTAGCAATAATTCCGCCAATTATTAATGTGTTGAAAATGAATAATTTTAATATTAGATATTTTAAAACATTAAGAAAATGAAAGGTTTAAGAATTATTAAGAATCAATAAATAGATGTAAACGTACTGCTTAATGATTCATCTTGGTGGATCTTAAAAAATCTAATGATAATCGTCCTTAAAAGCTTCTTTACCTTAATGGTTTAAAAAAGCTTTTGCTGTTTAACTCAAATTTTAATAGTTTAATGTTCCGATCATAAAAGTTTTTGAAGCGTTCAAAGCTTGCGATGTTTGCGTTAATTCTTTTACGACTCCTTTGTTATTGATGTAACTGGAATGGATGAAATAGGTGTCTTTATCTTCCCGGGTAATAAATCCTGTATGAAAATCAAGACCAACAATATACACCTGATTTTTATTTTTACTTAAAATGTGTTTTTCTAAATCTTGTCTTTTGCTAAAATATTTAATGTCTTTACAAAGCTTTTTGATCATTACTGATGAAACTTGTTGTGCAAGGTAAGTTCGGTTAATATCAAACCCAAAATCAGTCAGCGTATTCGTTACAAAATATCCGCAGGCAATGGTTCCTTTTTGGGGTTCTCTCGAAGTACCGTTAAAAGACCATGCCGTACCAATCCAATAATCTGGTACATTATAATTAATAAATTTAAAAAGATAATTTTTCTTTTCTTCTGTAGGTTTTTTGTGAATTGAAGTTAAAAACTCTTTATAAGGGATTTTCTTTTCTTCCGGAATATTATTAATTGAATGATTTTCAGATTCAACTTTGGTTTTGCTGCATCCGATAATGATTAAAAATAATATACAGAAAAGATATTTCATCAATCGGTTATGTCTTTTCTCAGCTTGCTGTTTTTATACCCGTAAAAGAAATAAATAACCAAACCGATGGCAAACCATATTCCGAAATAAAACCAGTTTTCATGGCTCATTCCGGTAAGAAGATACAGGCAAGAGCTTAAGCCGATCAACGGAATCAAAGAAAGATTTYTAATAAAAGTAAAAACGCAAAGCGCAAGATTTATTAAGATAAAAAAGAAAATTGACGCTTTGAATTCACCCTCTTTAGGATCGCTCCATTCCATTAAATGTTCAAAAAATTCAGGCTGGAAATAATAAAATCCAATCAATGAGCCGATAAATATAACAGGGAAAATAATTTTTCCGTTGATATAAGGAAGATGGAATCTGCCTTTTATTTTTTCTTTTGGAGGAAGCATCAAAACTCCTGCGCAAACCAGTACAAAGGCGAAAATAGTTCCGATACTTGTAAAATCTAAGATGAAACTTTTGTCGGTGAAAATAATCGGAACCCCCACTACAATACCGGTAACAATCGTTGCGAACGACGGAGTTTTATATTTTGGATGCACATCCTGAAATTTTTCAGGCATCAATCCGTCACGGCTCATGGCGTACCAGATTCTTGGCTGTCCCATCTGGAAAACCAATAATACGGTAGTAATCGCCACAATTGCCACGAAAGAAACCGTCAGTTCCATCCACGCAACGTTTGCGTTCGTTTTTTCAAAAATAAATGATAAAGGATCACCGATACCGTCAAATTTTCTGTAATCTACCATTCCGGTTAAGACCAAAGTAAGGGCAATATAAATTACGGTACAAAGAACCAGAGAAATGATCATTCCTTTTGGTAAAGTTTTCTGCGGGTCTTTTGTTTCTTCTGAAAGTACGCTTAATGCATCAAAACCAATATAGGCAAAGAAAACCCCTGAAACTGCACTCATTACACCTGCAAAACCATTCGGCATAAAAGAAGAAGTTCCGGTTTCAAGACTTACGGGTGTCCAGTTTTCGGTATTGATATAAGAAAAACCAACTAAAATTACCAAAATGATTACAGCCAGTTTTAAAATAACCAAAGAATTATTGAAGTTTTTACTTTCTTTCACGCCGCGATAGCAAAGCCAGGTAATTAATCCGTTAATAACCAATGCGGGAATATCAACGATAAATTTCAGGCTTCCCAATAATGGTGCATTTACCCATGCATTGATAAGTTCTTTGTTTTCAGAGCCGTTCACGAAAGCCTTTTTTGCTTCTGTGTAACTGCAGGTAAGATAATCAGGAATATGCATTCCGAGACGCTCAAGAAAGCTGGTAAAATAATCTGACCACGAAAAGGCAACATAAATGTTTCCAAAAGAATATTCCATGATCAAAGCCCAACCTATGATCCATGCGATCAATTCTCCAAAACTTGCATAAGCATAAGTATAAGCAGAGCCTGCTTTTGGGATACGGCTCGCAAATTCTGCGTAGCACAAAGCGGTAAAACCACAGGCAAAACCACAAATCAAATAAAGAAGAATAACACCGGGACCGCCTCTGAAAACGGCTTCGCCCAAGCTACTGAAACTTCCTGCTCCAATAATGGCTGCAATACCGAAAAATACGATGTCCCAGGTTCCTAAAACCCTTAAAAGATTAGTTGATGTATCGGTATCTGAGTATTGCTTTCTTCTAAAAAGTTGATTCATTAATTGATAATTTATATTGAAAAAAACAAATGTAATTATTTCTTTGAAATAATTAAGATTTTCTTAAAATTTCTTCTTCAAAAGTTAATAAGTATTAAAAAATAATCCACATACTAACATTGTGTAAAATTGCTTGTTTATACAATATCTTTTCGGTATTTTCGTTGATAATTTGTGGATAAAATCTTATCAGAAAATCTACATATTTGGTCTTATTTTTGAAGGCTTATCCAATTTTAAATTTGATATTAATGAAATCAAAAAAAATACTTTTAGCGGCTGCTGTATTTTATTTCGGGGTCTCCGAAGCGCAACAGTCTCAATACTTTACCCAAAAGGAAAACTATAGGTTTAACTTAGCTCAGAATCTTTATCAGACTAAAATATACAATGCTTCTCAGTACGAATATGCACGACAGTATTTCTATAACCAGAATCTGGAGCAGTCAAAAAAAGAAGCGGCGCAGTTTTTTGATAACGTAATTGGAGTTATTCTTCAGAAAAATCATGCAGAAGACGGTTTGACGGCTTTTATGAAAGAATACCCGAATTCTGCCTATTTTGCACAGGCAAATTTACCTTTGGCAGATTATTATTTAGCTAAAAAAGATTTTAAAGAAGCTCTAAAAACGCTTAAAAAAGTAAATCAATATCAATTAACCAGAGAAGAAAATACACAGTATATTCTGAAACTGGGATATGCCAAATTTATGATGGGCGATTCTAAAGGTGCAATTGATGCTTTAGATGAAGCTTATAAAACAGCAGATGAATCTCAGAAAGGCGATATTGCTTATATGTTGGGACATTTGCATTATTCTAAAAGAGAAAATGATCAGGCTTTCCAGTATTTTGATTCAATAAAAGATGAGCCGAAATTTTCAAAACTGGTGCGTCCGTATTATGTGCAGATGTACTACAACGATAAAGATTATGATAAGGCAATTTCGGAAGGAAATGCTTTGCTGAATGAAGATATTTCAGAATCTTATAAAGCGGAAGTTCACAAGATCATTGGTGAATCTTATTTTATGAAGAATGATTACAATTCTGCTTATCCGCATTTGAAAGACTATTTAAGCGTTCAGCAAAACCCTTCAGAAAACGATTTGTACGAAATGGGATTTGTTGCAGCTCAGCTTAAAAAATACGATGAAGCGGTTTCTTATTACAATCAGTTGTTAAACAGCAATTCGGCTTTGGCTCAGAATGCTTATTATCAGTTAGGAAACGCTTATCTGGCGGTTGATAAAAAGCAGGAAGCGCTTTCGGCGTTCCGTTCGTCTTATCAGATGGATTATGATGTGAATGTTAAAAAACTTGCGCACGAACAATACGCAAAACTGAGTTACGACATCGGAAACCCGTTTGAAAGCCCTACAACGGTTATTCAGAATTATATTACCATTAATAATAATGATGCGAAAACGGCAGAAATGAGATCGCTTCTGGTGAAATCTTATCTGTATTCCGGGAACTTTAAAGAAACTTTGAATGCGATCGATAAATTACCCAACTCAAATCCTGAAATCGATAAAGTAGACCAAGAAGTTTCTTATCTTTTGGGAACGGAAGAATTTAATAAAGGTAATTTTGATGAAGCTGAAAAATATTTCCTAAGAAGTCTGGAGTTTGATTTAAATAAAGAATTCCACAGCAGAGCTTTGTACTGGCTGGCTCAGGTTTATTACCAGAAAGGAAATTATCCTTCAGCAATTGCGCGTTACGAAAAATTAGCCAACGAAACTTTCCCTGAAAAGCAGCAGCTTTCTTACGATTTGGGATATGCTTATTTTAAATCTAAAAAATTTGATCAGGCTGAGCAATATTTTACACAATATCTGAAAAATCCGAAACCTGAGTTTAAAAATGATGCCGAACTTCGTTTAGCAGATATTAATTACGCCAATAACGATTTGGATCAGGCGATTGCGATTTACGATAAAAATAATGAAGACGCTACCGATTATACTTTATACCAAAAAGCGCTGGCTTTAGGTTTTAAAAATGATAATGCTGCGAAAATTACCAACTTAAAATCATTAATTTCTAAATATCCTGCTTCAGAATATATCGATGATGCACAATACGAGATCGGTGTTGCTTATGCAGCGCAGAGCGATTACAATAACGCTAACGATTTCTTCGGAAAAGTAATCAAATCTTCATCTGATAAAGATTTGGTGGCGAATGCATCTATTTACAGAGCGCAGAATTATATTGACCAGAACCAAAGTGATAAAGCTTTATCTGAACTAAAATCTCTTAGCGAACAATATAAAAATACGGCGTATTCAGAAAAAATTGTTTTAGCTGCAAAACCAATTTTCACTAAAAACGGCGATGTATCGGGTTACGAAAATTTTGCTGCAAACGCAGGTGTAAATATTTCTGCTTCTGAAATTGATGAGATCAATCTATCAACAGGAAAACAATATTTCACCAAGAAAGATTATAAAAATGCAATTTCTTATTACGAGAAATACTTAACCCAAAATCCAACAGGAGAAGGTCTTTACCAGGCTAAATATGAGTTGGGTGAAAGTTATTACCAGACCAATAATCCTACAAAAGCATTATTGGTTTTACAGGAAATAGCAAACGTTCAGAACGATTATCAGGATGATGCACAAACACGTGTTGCACAGATCTATATTGCACAAGGAAACTCTGCTGAAGCTAAAAAATATTTAGAAAATATTAAAAATTCATCCAATATCAACGTTAAAAATTATGCTAATGTTGAACTGATGAAAATGTATGCTGAAGAAAAGAACTTCTCGGAAGCTGAAAAATTAGCGAATGCGGTGATTGCCAACAGCAAAAACTCTGCAGCGGTAATAGAAACTGCAAAAGTAATCAAGGCAAGAAGCCTTATGAATTCAGGAAAAGATAAAGATGCTCAAACAGCTTATACTGCTCTTGAAAAATCTTCAAACACGGAAGTTGCGGCTGAAGCTTTCTATGCAAAAGCATTCTACCAAAACAAAGCAAAAGCTTATAAATCTTCAAACGAAACCATCTTTAAAATTGCCAACAATTACGCTTCAGAAGATTATTGGGGAGCAAAAGCATTGGTTCTGATGGCTAAGAATTATATAGGTTTAAAAGATAATTATCAGGCGAGCTACACTTGTGATCAGATCATCGATAATTATGCAGATTTCCCTGAAATTGTGGCAGAAGCTAAGGAAGTTAAAAAGACTATTAAAAAGTAAAATGTACTGTCGTATTTACGTAAAAGTATTCATGTAATTTAATCATTAATACTTTTTACTTTATACATTAATACAAAATATATGAACAAAAGAATTCAAATATTATCTATATTATTTCTGGGGATTTCGTCGGTGGCGTTTTCTCAGATCAAAGAAGAAAAGCTGATTCTTAATAAGAAAAGAGAACCGGAAGTAAAGAAAATCGAGAAGAAGAAAACTTCTGTAGTCACGGAAAAAAATTATCCGCCGGAGGAAAAATCTGCAAACCCTGTAAAATATACGATTACGGATGTTCCTGCAGTTTCAGATTTTAAAACTTCAACCATTCAGGGTGAAGATGTGGCTCCAAAATTTGATGGAACGGCTCAGAATAATTATTTCCAACTCGGAATGGGAAATTACGGGAAGATTCTAGCTGATGCCAACATTTCTACTACCCTTGAAAATAAGCTGGAAGTTGGAGCTGATGTTCACGTTTTATCTACAAACGGACTGAAAAAAGTCTATCCTTGGGATTCTAAACAAAGCTCTGCAACTTTAGGTGCTTTCTTAAATTCTTACGGAGAAAAAGGGAAGATCAATGTTAATGCAGAATACGGTTTAAATAATTACAATTACTACGGAATTTATGCGGTGAATCCTTCTGCAGATGTAGATTTAAAGCAAAAAGTAAATCAGTTTAAAGTAAATGGTTATTATGATTTTTATTCTAATGAAATTTTAAATGATGTAAGAGTAAAATCTTCATTTTTATCAGATCATTTTGATGCAAAAGAAAACCAGGCTTCCATCTTGGCAAACCTTTCAAAACATGCTGTGGAAATAGGAAAAAGCGGAATTGTGATGAATGCTGATTTAGGTTTAGGTCTGGAAACTGTAAAAACAGATTTTGAATTATTAAACAGGAATTCATCTACTTTTTTCAATGCAGGAATTACTCCTAAACTAACTTTTGCTAAAGGAGAATCTTATTTAATGTTAGGTTCCGGAATTACTTTTTTGAATGCAAGAAATTCAAACTTAATTTTAGCGGAAGAATTAAAAAACAACAAAACGTATTGGTTTCCACAGGCTGAATTTCAGGTGGCTGCTTCTAAAGAATTTAAATTCTACGGTGGAGTAGACGGTGGTTTAAAACTTAATACTTACGCTGAATTGTTGCAGGAAAATCCGTTTTTGGTTTCAGATCAGATGTTGAGACCAACAGAAACCCAATATCATTTGTATGCAGGTTTGAGAGGTGATATTGATGAGACTTTTAAATATGATGTTTCTGCAGGATTCGGAAAAATGAGAAACATTATGTTCTTCGGAGCCAATAATCTTTTTACCAATGAGTTTACTTTAGACAGACCGGGTTATGATTTTGCCAATACTTTCTCAACAATTTATGACGACGGAAATGTAAGCGACATTAAAGGAAGTTTACAATATTTTCCGCTTGCAAACCTTGTTTTGGATGCAGATGTAAGGTTTTTAAAATATGATTTGAAAAATTACGAAAACATTTACAACGTTCCTTTGGTTACGGGAAGCATCGGTGCAAAATATACAATGTTTGAGAAAAAACTGTCTTTAGGCTTCAAAGGAATTTTTGCAACTGACAGAACGACAAATTCGTATATGCTTGAAGGAGTGGGAAGTCCGTCATTTATTTTCCAGTCAACTGAAGATACCAACGATAAAGTTGGCGGTTACGCAGATTTAAACTTATCGGCAGAGTATAAAATTCACAAAAATTTCAGTATTTTCGCACTCGGAAATAATCTTCTGAGCTCAAAATACCAAACGTACAAAGGCTACAAAGTTCTTGGTGCGCAAGTTGTGGGAGGTGTGAAAATTACGTTCTAAATATTGGTAATGAGTAATTGGTAATGAGCAATATTTGCATTACTTATCATTAATTACTCATTACTTATAAAAGTCGGCTTCGTAGTTCAACTGGATAGAATAACGGATTTCGGCTCCGTCGGTTGGGGGTTCGAATCCCTCCGAGGTCACAAAAAACGGAAAAGCAAAAAAATGCTTTTCCGTTTTTTTTATTGATAATCTGCTGTTTAAATTATCTTTTTTAGATCGTATTCAAAAAATTGCCCAAGTCTTCTTCTTTCGTAAGTCCTATTTTTGATTTTACTTTAGCTTTATAAACCCTAATGCTGCCTACCGTAAATTTTTCAAGAAGAGCGATTTCTTTTCCGGATAAATTAAGTTTAAAATAAACGCAGAGCTTCAATTCCTGAGGGGTAAGAACCGGAAATTTTTCAGAAAGTTTATCCATAAATAATTTATTTTCAAGTGAACTTTCGTTAATAATCTCATTGTCTTTTTTATCAAGCTGTATCAGATTGTTTATTTTAAACTGAAGGTCTTTTAAAATTTCTTCAGGTTCTATATTTTTTGTTTTCTTTATTTTTTTTAAATTTTCCAGAAATGCTTTTTGGGTTTCTGTTTTCAAATTGAGATTGAGATGCAGGTTTTTTACTTTTTCTTTTTGCAGTTGAAGGTCTTTTTCAAGAATTTCTTTTGAAGTTTCAAAAATTATTTTCTCTTTTTCTCTAAGCTCTTCCTTCTTCTTTTTTTTCATTCTTAAAATGATGATGAAGCCAATAAAAACTGCTGTTACAAAAACCAAGAAAAAAAACAGAAGAATGTTTTTTTTCTTTTCATCTTCTTTGTCTTTATTGATTTCTTTAATAATGTAGCTGTCGATCGCATCTACCGTTTTGCTTAGTTCGTTTTTAGCAAATTGATCCTGCTCATCATTCAGATCTGCTAATTTCATTGAAATGCCTTTAAAATGTTTGTAATTATCATTTCTTAGATAATAATCTTTGATGAGTTTGGTTAAAATGATTTTATCTTCTACATTTTTCAATTTTGATTCAATAATTTTGAGAGATTCAATAATTTTATCTTCATCAGTTCTCTTGCCTGTGATATCATAGATACTCAAAATATCTTTTGCTGCGAAAAGAGCCATTCTGGTATTGTCGTTTTTAAAAGAAAATCTCCATTTTTCTAACAATAATTTTTCTGCAGTATCATATTTTTTTAGCTGCAGGTAATATTGAGCCAGACTTCCCTTCATGTAGTAAATAAAAACTTTTTGCTCATTATTTATTTTCTTTTGCTGTGTTAATATCTGTATTCCCGTATTGGTTTCTTTTATGGCAAGATCAAGTTTCCCCATTTTATCATAGCACATTCCGAAATTATTATGCATTGATGCTATATAAATCAGCTCTTTCTTTTTATGATAAGTATGTAAAGCTTTTTTAAAGAAAACAAGTGCATTCTGATAATCTCCTTTATTGTAGAGAAGCCTTCCTTTAAAATGATATAAATGTGGTAAGAAATATTTATTTCCTACTTTTTCATTTGTTTCTATAGCTTCATTAATGTGGGTCATAGACCATTCGGGAGAACTTATTTCAAACTGGGTAGCCAGATTGTAGTTGCAGGCAATTGAGACATAATTATATTTTCCGTTGTTGAGCCTTAAAAGATCATACACAAGCGGAATTTGTTCATTCCTTTTTTCAGCATGATATAATACATTAATATATTTGCTACTTATTATGTAAAGCTGTTTTTTATCATCATTATATTTTTGTAATTCTTCGTTTTTATTGCTTATCAAGATTTTTATTAACGTTAATTAATGCTTCTTTTTTCATAAAATTATTTTTCTGCATATAATTTTGTTTTACATCATCTAAATGACAATCCTTATTGGTGAAAAATTTGAGAGAAAAAACCTATCATCTTTCTTAGCAGGATTTATGAAAATGATATTTAAAATATAAAGTTAGATTATAAAAAAATACATATCGGGCAGTTAATTCGGGAAGAGGTGAAAGCAAATAAAATTGAAGCCGGACGCATATGTAAGTTTATGAATTGTAATGAAAAAGAAATAGAAGAGATGTATGAGGCAACAGATCTTCCTACCAATATCCTGCTGAAATGGTGTAAAATTCTTGAGTACGATTTGTTTAGAATTTATTCGCAGCATCTGATTTTGTTTTCTGCATCAAAACAAAAAACAATAATTAGGAATGACAAAGAAAATAAAAGCTCACTTCCTAATTATAGAAAAAACCTTTATACCAAAGAGATTATCAACTTTGTAATTGAACTTGTGCGTACAGATAAAAAAACGAAAAGCCAGATTATAGAAGAATACAAAATCCCTAAAAATACATTGTTAAAATGGCTTGAAAAATATTAGAAACAAAAACAAATATTCAACATTAAAAAACACATCACTATATAAATGAGTAAGCCTGATTATCAAAGGATATATAAAGACTTTTTAAAAATGAAATTTCCTGAAAAGGAAAAAGACTGCCTGTCATTATTACAAAAAGAGAATTTCTCGCAATTGGATGTAATCAAAATTGAAAGCATCATATTTGGGAAAAATCAAAATGACGAATTGCTTAGTAATGGGAGTCACCGCTCATATGATAAATCGACAATTTTTGAAATTCTTGAGTATCAGAAAAAGAAAAACCTGAATAATACAGAGCTTGCAAAGCACTACGGACTTAGTAGAAACACAGTTGCCAAATGGAAAAAATATTTTCAGGTTAGTTTTTAGTAAACTTAACTGTTTTTTAGAGGTCAAGTAACAATAGTTACTTGACTTTTTTTATATAAATCTGGCTGCTGTGAATACTTTTTTGCAATGAAAATTAAATAGTTATATTATTTTGCTTAATAAAATATGTGGTGAAAGTAATTTTTATTATCTTAATCCCGTTAAACTTTACCAAACCACTCAATGAATTTCGACAAACTAATAGACCATTTCAAACTAGACAAGCAAGAGTTTTATTTCCAGTTTAATTCCCATCCAAACTATCCTTCAGCTTTAGCTTTCAGCGACACGCTTAATTTTTTAGGATTAAAAAATGATGCTTATGAGCTGGATAAAGAATATTGGGATGAACTTCCTGATGAGTTTATGGCTTTGGTCAACAATTCTTTTTCTTTAGTAAAAAAGAAAGAAAATGATTTTACCATTTATTCTGATAAAGTAAAAAATATAAGCAAAGAAGAGCTCTATAAAAATTCGGATGATTTTGTGCTTCTTTTTGAGAAAGCGGAAAATGCAAAATCTACATCATTTTTCAATTTCAAACCGATTATTTATGTGATTTTCGGGCTGATTCTTCTTTATTCGTTGCTGCAATTTGCATGGTATGAAAGTGTTTTCAATCTTTTGTCGTTGCTTGGCGTTTACATTTCTTTAGAACTTTTTAATCAGAAATTCGGGCAAGAATCTGTTGTGGTGAGCAATATTTGCGGCGGAACTGCTAATAATACTACTAAAAGTGCGTGTACAACCATTTTTTCTGCAGATAAAACTGATGTTTTAGGATTAAAGCTTTCAGATTTTAGCTTGATCTATTTCCTGGGAATTACCTTTATTGGTCTTTTATTTCCGGGTGCGCAGTTTGTTTTAAGGATTATTTCACTGGTGTCGGTTGTAGTGATTTTGTATTCACTATATATTCAGGCTTTTGTTGAAAAATCTCTTTGCAGGGTGTGTCTCTTTATTATTTTTATTTTATTGGCACAAATTGCGGTGAGTTCTTTCTATTTTAGCTTAATCGCCAGTTTATCCATTGCTTTTATCAGCATTATCTCATTTATTTCTTTGTTTTTTACCATTGCATTCCTGAATCATCTGATGAACCAGAAAGAAGAACTTAAAAAATCGAATGCAAAAAATCTCAGGTTCAAAAGAAATTATGATTTATTTAAAAGAGAACTTGTAGATAAAGAAAAAATTGAATTTTCAGATAAAGAAACTTTTTTCATAGGAAATAAAGACGCAAAACTTCATATTTCGGTAGTTTCCAATCCGTATTGCGGTTTTTGTAAAGATGCGCATAAGATTCTTGAAGATTTGGTGGCACAATATCCCGATGATATTTCTGCACAGATGAGATTTAATTATTCCGGTGAAAGTGCAGGTGAAAAATATACACAGCTTATTTCTGATTTTTTAAGTATTTACAAAAACAAACCACAAAGCGAGTTTTTAAATACAGTTGATACCTGGTTTAAAAATAAAGATGAGAATGAGATTAACAGAAAATCCGGAACACAAAATCCGGAAGATCTTACAGATATTATTAAGATGACTTCCGAAAACAGTTCTGCAGGGCTTACTTTTACACCGGTTTTTATCATTAATGGCTATCAGTTTCCGGATAAATATGACCGTGAGGATATTCATTACTTTATTGGAGAATTGTTGGAAGATGAAGATTTTTCAGTTTAAATTAAAATTGATTAATTTTATATGAACTAAAAAGCGGGATCCGAAAAGCTTAAAAAGAGTAGGAAAATACCAAATTCAATCTTTATGAAAAATTTAAAAAAAATCAACAGACAGGAAATGAAAGCCATTCAGGGCGGGATCAACTGTTTAGGAGGTCAGATTTGTCTGATCGACGGAAAATGGAAATGCATGCCTTTTGACGGCTGCGGTGGCGGAAACCAGCCATAATCTGAATTATCAAATCAACCAATCTATTTTATTATGAAAAATTTAAAAAAAATCTCAAGAAGCGAGATGAAAAACCTGAACGGTGGAGCTTTGACTTGTTCTCAAGCCTGTTGCCCTCCTCCGGGAATTAAGAGATGTCCTAATATCTATTGTTATGCACCATGTCCTGTAGAATCTTAAAAATAATTATATGAAAAATCTGAAAAAATTAGCAAGAAACGAAATGAAAGACATTTTTGGAGCAGGCCCAATTATTATTGGCTGTTCAAAGAGCTGCTGTCCTACAGACGGTAGACCAAGATGTCCGAAAATTTATTGTCCTGCGGTTGTTTGCCCACAGTATGTGTAAACTTTAACTAATAATTACTAAAAATGAAGGGGCTTTTTTAGCCTCTTCATTTTGAATGGAAAGTTGACTAAATTTCTGTTTCCATTTTTAAAATATCAATTGCGAGAATATTTTTAGGGATATTACAATTTAGAGTAAATATTTATTTATATATAATAATTTTAACTTTTTTTAACAAAGCTGATCTGTGTAAGATTAAAATATTTCTTTTATATTTGAAATAAGTAAAGCGGTATCCGAAAAGCTAATAGAGTAGGAAAATATAAAAAATACTTTATGAAAAATTTAAAAAAGTTATCAAGAGAAAATCTTAAAAATTTAAAAGGAGAAGGTGGAAAAGGAGCATCATGGTATCTATGTGATGACATACGTGATGTGAGTCATTGTTATGGTGATTATTATAATTGTGCAGTTCATTCTAATAGTTGTACACCAATGGAATTTTGTGGTCAAACATTATATTGCATGTGGTAGTTACCTTAAAAATATCTTAAATTAAGACTGTATTTTTATACAGTCTTTTTAATATAAAAACATTGAAAAAAAAATTCCCAAATTACATACAACCCGATTCCAAAGATTGCGGTCCCACCTGTCTCAGGATTGTCAGCAGACATTATGGAAAGAGTATTTCCCTGCAACAGATCCGTAACCTTTCAGAAACAACCCGAGAAGGAAGCAGTTTGCTTGGTTTAAGCGATGCTGCTGAAGATTTAGGTTTTCGTTCGTTAGGAGTTCAGGTTGATTTTAACACACTCGCTGAAGAAGTTCCTTTTCCATGTATTGTGCATTGGAATAAAAACCATTTTGTGGTCGTCTACAAGATTGACAAAAACAATATCGTTTACATTTCCGATCCTAGTTACGGATTAATCACCTACTCCAGGGAAGAATTTATTAAAAGATGGATCGGCGAAAATGCCAACGAAAACACAGAAGATGGCATTGCCTTGATTCTTGAAACGACACCCGCATTTTTCCAGACCGAATTTGATGACCATGAAAGCAAAGCCAGCTTTTCTTTCCTTTCAAAATATTTATTTAAATATAAATCGCTCATCGTTCAATTAGCGGTAGGATTGTTAGCAGGAAGCTTACTCTCGCTAATTTTACCGTTCCTTACTCAAAGCATTGTGGATGTAGGAATTCAGAATCAGGATCTGAATTTTATCTATCTGGTTTTACTGGCTCAGGTAATGCTTTTTCTTGGCAGGATGGGAATTGAGGTGATCCGAAGCTGGATTTTGCTTCACCTTTCAACAAGGATCAATATTTCCATTATTTCAGATTTCTTTATTAAACTGATGAAGCTTCCGATAAGTTTCTTTGATACGAGAATGACGGGAGATATTATGCAGAGAATCAATGACCATCACAGAATCGAGCAGCTTCTCACCAATTCTTCTTTGAATACATTATTCTCATTGGTTAACCTGATTATTTTCAGCATTGTATTGCTGTTTTATGACTATCGTCTGTTTATCGTTTACATCATTGGAGCTATTTTATACATTGGGTGGATTACTTTTTTCCTCAACAAAAGAAAAGAGCTCGATTATAAAAGATTTTCACAGGTTTCTCAGGAACAGAGTAAAGTG
>NZ_JBFRGA010000094.1:0-9778 GCF_052115105.1 Chryseobacterium sp. 2TAF14 | reverse complement strand
GTCCTGATGCAATCGAAGGCGATGGAAATTACACATACATGCATCTCAAAAATATTCAGACCGTAAATCCTTCTTACACAGGAGGGAATTCCGGAACCGGATATACAGGAACTTCTAATGTACCTATGTATTACAATCTCGGAGCTGTCTCAAATGCGCAAGGCTCACCTATTGTGAACGGAGTAAGTGTGCAGCAGGGCATAGGCGATTCGCAGAACGGAACCGTAAACTATTGTAAAAGCTCAAGTATAGATACTGATGGCGACGGGATTCCGGATAGTACAGATATTGACGATGATAATGATGGTGTTTTAGATACTGTTGAACAAAGTTGTGTTGATACAGGAAGCCCTTTATACAGAGACTATCGTCCCGGAGTATGGAGTGGGGCAAAAGATGCACTCAGTGGTGTAAATTACCTCGCTTCTACTGGTACTTATGTACAGGGATATCAGGATAATGGTACAGAATCGTTTACTTTTACGCTGGTAGATTTAAACCCTGGAATAGTGAATACGTTAAAATATCGTTTTTACACTTTAAATCCTCAAAATCCTGATGCCAATAATGTTACATTATCAATAAATGGGACAACTTTACATAGTTTCTCAACTATAGCGGGGCAATCAAATCCTTCTTCTTTATCAATTGATATGGGATACAGAACAATATCCTTTACACCAACGAGCACTACGGCAACGGTCAAAATACAATGGTCTACACCAGTTAATGGTCTTGCAGGCAGTGATGCTCAGTTTAGAGAATTCCAGATAAATGGAGAAACAAAATTTGAATGTTCTGATATAGATACGGATAATGACGGTATTGTAAATAGTTTAGATCTCGACAGTGATGGAGATAAATGCCCGGATGCAGTAGAAGCAGGATCTGCCTCACAAGCAGGAAACGGAAATACCTCGGCAGGAATTTTAATAAATACCATCACAGACGGAGGAATCCAAACAGGAACTGTAAATGCAATAGTAGGAAACGGAACACCTGCAAATTATGGAAATAATGGCTTTTATACCGGTATAGAAAATAATGACACCTTTGGTGCAAATTATACAGGAACTTATACGTATTCCAATGCTATTAATAAAAATGTGGCAGCATGTTCTACCGCCTGTTACAGACCTGCTGTTACTGCAGGGACGGTTTTAGACACTAAACAGGGGATTACTTCCTTACAAAGAGCAGGTTCAGATAACGAAAACTGGCCAATGGTAAGAAAAGGAGCATGGACAGCTTTGGAATCTAAAACCAAAGGATTTGTGCCAAACAGACTTACAACTTCAGAAATTGGCAATATTCCTGCAGCTAATCTGAAAGAAGGAATGATGGTTTACAACAAAGATTTAGATTGTCTGTACATTAACACAGACGGAACACCTACAGGATGGAAATGTTTTAATACTCAAACTTGTCCTTAATGAATCTTAAAATAATATTTTTTAAAATGAAAACACAAAATAAAATCATGTTAGCAGTAGCAGTATTCTTTACCGGTATTCTGCTAATCCCGGCTCAGGTTGCAATAGGAAAAGAAGCAGTAGTGAATACTTCAGTTTCTTTAGAATTTGGAAATGAAAACAGAGGAATAGTGCTTCCTTGGGTAACCAGCACAGGTGCTGTTGCAGGAGCCGTAAACGGAACGATCGTTTATGATCTTTCTGATCATAGGGTCAAAACAAAATATGGTTCCGGCTGGAAGGATCTTTCGGTAGACGCCACCGGAACTACAGTAGATCCCATAACTTCTGTAGATGGTGTTGCTATACAAAACTCTCATACAGAAAATACAGATGCAGAAGTTACAATTGGTGATACCCAAACCTCAGATACAGGAATTTTAATTCTTGAAGATAAAAATAAGGCGATGATTCTTCCCAAGGTTGCAAGCCCGCATCTTAATATCATCAATCCTGCGCCGGGAATGATGGTGTACGATACCACAGCGAAACAGCTGGCTGTTTTCAACGGTAAGGTGTGGAGCTTCTGGAAACCTTAATACATAAGATTTTTTAGAAATAAAAATAAAAAGAGTTGAAGCATAACTTCAGCTCTTTTTTGCTGAAAATCTATCCGATACGTTTTAAAAAAAATCTGGTGAGATAAAAAATATCAAAAAAAATATAAAATGATTTGTAAATAAAGAAAATTTCTGTAAATTTGCCTCACCAAAAAATACAGACCTATAGTGTAACGGTAGCACTCCGGTTTTTGGTACCGTCAGTCGGGGTTCGAATCCCTGTGGGTCTACAAAAAGCCTTGTTAATCACTCGATTTTCAAGGCTTTTTTGTTTTGATTAATGTTAATAAAGTTGAGATGTGTAGTCTTTACTTTTAACTCATTGATCTACCGAAAATAGCCCGGATCGCAACGGCATCCTTTTTTGTGGAAAGGAAAGTGGTTGGACAAAAAAGATAGAGTGGAGAGCTGGAAAAAGCTACAAATAAAAAATAAGACAGTTAAACAGCTCCTAAAAACTTGCCTTTACCTGCATGCTTCCGATGTGTATCGTTCTTTCTCCGGAATTTCTTCCTTCATAATTGAGATTCAGCTGTAAAAAAGAATTGATTGCCTGCTGAATGAAAACGCTCCAAACCTGGTTTTTCCCCGGTTTTAGGCCGTCAAGCATTTGGTTTCCTACGATGCTGAAGCTATTTCCTGTAAAATCGTTGTTGATAAATGAGAAATTTCCTCTGATCGAGGTCTTCTTTCGTTCCCACTGAATGGTTCCGGTAATATCAAACGCTTTCAGGAGTTCTTCACCATCTTTTCTCTGTTTTTCACGGTAAGCCGATGAAAATTCTGCCTGAATTGCATCTGTGAATTTATAAGTGGCTTTCGGCTTCGTTTCAAAATTATTCAGCCTGTAATCTCTTGTAGCAAAGAGTTGCGATGAATTTTTTAAATCGTGAACAGAGTTTTCCCAGTCGATCCTAAATTCTTTATTAAACCAATATCCGATATTCACAAAATGTGAAGTTTGATTGCGCTCTTCGTTGCTGAAGTTGGCATTGATGAGGTTGTCGTTCTGTATAAAACGATAATTTCCGTTCCAACCCGATTTTTCAGTAGGATTAAATTGTGCCGACATCAGAATGTTCTGATTTTTCAGGATCTGATTTTCACCTTTTTCAAAAGGATTTAAAACTAAAACTTTATCTTTTTTATAGAATGAATTCTGGGAATTTAATGAAATATTAAAATTCCAGCGTTTCAAAAATTTATTTTCCGAACTGAAAACTACCGACGGATTGACAAATAAAGCCAGCTGTAACTTATTTTTATTGGACGGAATATACCGCACCGAATTGGTGTAAATTCTTATATATTGCGCCAAATCGGAGTATTCTGCAATTTCAAATTCGTCRAGCTGTTGAATGCCATCACCGTTGTAATCTGTCCACTTATAAATTCCCTGTCCGTCTGTAACTTTTATATACTGAAACTCTCTCTGCGCTTCCTGACCGTTTCCTAATTCGTAAAAAGCCTGAAGACGCATCCCGTTTTTGAAAAGCTGCTGGTTGTACAAAATATTTCCCACCACAAAATCTTTGTTTTGATCTTCATCTACAATATCATCTTTATAGAAAAATTTTCTGTAATGGAGCAGCGCATTTAAGGTTGTTTTTTCTGTTTTGATGATTTGACTTTCCGCCATGAAACCTAAGATCCTGTTAGTGTTCTGAAGTCGGTTGTCTCGCACAGAGTCATTTTCTCTCATGTACATTTTGGCTAAAAGCTTCGTTCTTGTGCTGTCTCCGATTTTTTTCTGAACGAAAAGCTCTCTCCAGCTGAAGCTTGTAACATCCATCAACTGGGTGTCGTTGTATTTTTTTTCGTTGTGTTCCATACTTCCACCGAAAGCCCAGCTTCCTTTTTTGCCGGTGTACTCGGTTCCGGCTCCTCCTCGTATGAATTTTGTGTCTTGCAGAATAGCATTGGTATTAAGGTAAGAGAAGTTACCTTTTGTGTTGAATTTTCCTTTGATCCAGCCAAAATCAAGGTCATTTTTTATTCCTTTATATGAATCTCGTTCGTCAAGATAATTGATGCGGTAATTTAATGTCGATTTATTATTCCATTTATTTAAAAAGCTGAAGATAAAGCGGTTTTGCGTTAATCCGTTAAATTCCTGTGCCAAGTTAAAGTCACGTGAAAATTCAACATCATTGATACGGTCTAAAATATGGAACTGCTTATCGATATATTGATATTCAAAGCTTGGAGTACCTTTCCAATTGTTTTTGGTAAATGTTTTATTACCGAAAATTCTTGCGGCATATCCCAGATTCTCGTCAGAGTCTTTTGAAGAAAACAAATTGATATCGTAATTGCTCAAAGAAATATCGGCTCCTATTTTACCGTCTTTCAATAAATATTCAGAATTTAAGGTGTAAACCTGAGCTTTTTGTGGCGACGGAAGTTTCCTTACCGCACGATAATCTCCCAAATTAGGACCTACATATTCAAAAACCCTTCCGTTATTGGTGGTTTGTGTTAATTTGTAATCCCCAAGATTGGTTCCGAAATAGGTAAACGAAACCTGATACAAAGTTTGCGTTGCATCGGTTGAAAACTGGTAATAATTTCCGTTAGGATCCTGAACAAGACTGTAAAGAATCTTATTAACGTCGTATTCTGCAACTACACCGGAAGGTGCATACATTAGATTGGTATCGTTTCCGGCGTCTGCTAAAATCTGTTCGTCTTCTTTTGATAAATTTAAAGCTAAAGGTGCATTTTTATTGTCATTCTCCATAAACCAGTTTAAGCCCAATCTTAATTTTTCTCTTTGATGCTCAACTTTTCCGGTAAATAAATATCGGGAATAATTTCTGTTGGCATAATTAAAAGAAATGGTAATAAAATTCTGCTGGAAAATAGGCCTGAAACTGGTAAACGTAACTTCACCCGTATTATAATTAATGATATAGTCCTGGTTTTCGCCTCGTTTCATCAAAATACCATCAATAAAAACCTGCTCGGAACCTGAAATCAAGGTAATAAATTGTTCACCATTTTTCCCGGTTAAACGGTAAGGTCCCTGGTTTCCTTCGATCCCCTGAAAACGGATCCTGTGAAATTCGCTTCGTGCCACACCTGCAGAAACATCCACAAAAGTTTTATTATCGGTTCCGAACTGGGTCTGAAACTGCAGCCCCATACTTCGGCGCTGATATTTTGCGAAATAGTTTTTAGAATCAACCAGATCTAAATGCCCCGCTCTGAGAATAGATTTATCCTTAATATTAAGCTGCATGTAAATCTTGTCAAATTCTTCTAAAGTCTGTGTATAACCATCGGCCTGAATCGGTAAATTGTGGTCGGAAATACTAGCCAAAACCGTTACGTCTTTTGAAAGTCTTCCGGAAATCTGAAGATCCATTGAGCTTTGTACCGATTGCCCCTGATTGTTACCGAAAGTAATTCCACGAATGATAGATCCTTTTGAATTTAATTCTCCTAAAAATCTTTTGGTATTATTTTTTGCAAGTACGGCTTCGTCTACGATAATTCGGTTGCTGGTTTTCACAAAATCCATCGTGTCTTTTGCAAAAATATCCTGCCCGAATTTGAAAGCAAGAATGCTGTCCTTTTTTTTAGCTAAAATACTATCGTTGTTAGATGTAATAGAATCTTTCGGAATATTAGGGTTTTTCCATGAGAATATTTGAGCATTATGCAGTGATAAGCCCATGAAAAAAAGAACGAATATCAGAATAGAATTCCGCAAATCTTTTAAAATAAGTGGTAAAAATAACTAAAAAATATGAACAGTTAGGTTTTTGACATTATTAACAGAAAATTAACCTTAATATTGTTTCAAATGGAAAAAATGATGTAATTTTGCTATGTAAATTATTAATAATTAAAAAATTAAGTTATGAAAAAAATCTTTACAATCTTAGGAATTGTTGCTGTTGCAGCTACTGCAAATGCACAAAACTTAGTAACTAATCCAACTTTTAATAATGGTTTGACTGGTTGGGCAGCTGGTCCTATTGCTAGTTATACTGCTCCCACTTTAGTTGCTGCTGATGGTCATAATGGTTCTAATTCGGCTCAATATCAAAATGCTACTGCTACAACTGGATTTTATCAAGAATTTCCTGTGACAGCAGGTAGTACTTATACTCTTTCTTTTTGGTATAAAGCTACAGGAGATGGTACTGATGCTAGAATCTGGAGTAATTATAAAGATGCTGCAGGAACAATCATTTATCAAGGAACAGATGCTGCAAGTGATCCTTTAAGAGGTCCGAATAATTTATATTTACCTACTGCTTCTACATGGACACAACATACGGTTACTGTTGTAGCTCCAGCTGGTGTTACAACTTTTCAATTAGCAGTTAGAGCATATAATAATGCTACTGTTGCTGCTTTTGATGATTTTTCAATGACAACTGGAACATTAGCAGTTGGAGAAGTATTGCCATCTAAATATAGAATGATAAAAAACACTTTCGTTAAAAATAACGAAATCACTTTCGGAGCAGATGCAAAAGATGTGAAAGTTTATACTTTAACCGGTCAATTAGTAAAAACAGCTTCTGTGAAAGCTAACGGAACTTTAAATATTGCTGAATTAGCTGAAGGTAACTACATCGTTACTGGAACTGTAAACAATCAGGCTGTTTCTCAGAAAATTTTGAAAAACTAATTTGATTTTAAAAAAATTCAAATATTAATATAAACCGCTTCTTTGAGGCGGTTTTTTTATATTCTATGTTTAATTAATTTTCATAATAATTTAAAATATGTGGTATCTTGTTATTGATTTGGTATTAAATTTGTATAAATTATTACGAATCAACCAAAATATCATGTTATGAAAAAAGTATTTACTTTTGTCGGACTCGTTTCGATAACAGCATTCTCTAATGCCCAGATTGTAATTAATGAAGTTTATACAGGAGGCGGTCTTTTAGGAGCGGCCATTACCAATGACTTCATAGAGTTAAGAAACATCGGTTCTTCTACAGCTTCTCTCAATGGTGCAACCCTTCAATATGCATCTGGTTCCGGACCTTTTACCCAGTATAGTATTTTACCTAATATCACTTTAGCTCCGGGACAAACGTATTTAATCCAACAGGGGTCTGATGGATTGGGTGGATTGATCAATTTGCTTAATCCTAACCTTATTGTGAGTGTTCTCCTGAATTTAGACGGATCACCGGCTGTAGGAGTAGGGATTGGTCTTGGACTCACTTCAGGAAAAGTTGCTTTGGCAAGTAATGCCACACAAGTTACCGGACCTACTGCATCAAATGTCTTGGATTTTGTAGGCTATGGTTTGGTTAATCAGTATGAAGGATCAGGATCAGCTCCCTCGCCGACGATTTTAAATTCAATTACTCGAACGGTAGGGGATACGAACAACAACAACGTAGATTTCACAGCGACTTTACCAACACCACAGTCAACCAACGGAACTTTAGCGGTAAATGATATCTCTAATCTTTCTAAAAAAGGCTTTATTAAAAACTCACTCGTTAAAAATGATGAGATAATTTTTGATACAGAAGTGAAAGATATTAAGATTTATACTCCTGCAGGTCAATTGGTAAAAACAGCCTCTGTAAAAGATGGTGTAAGTTTAAATGTTGCCGAATTACAAAAAGGCAATTACATTGTAACAGGATGGGTAAACAACCAACCGGTTTCCCAGAAGATCTTAAAAGATTAATTACAAAATTATAAAAAAGCGATTCTGTAATGTGTCGTTTTTCTTAAGGATTACGATAATCATGAAACTAACCTTGTCAAAGTTGTAAACTTTTGACAAGGTTTTTTGTTTTTAGAAATAATTTAAGTTTTTGATACTAAATCTCTCACTAAAACTTCAAGCTATAAACTAGATATTCATTTAAGACTTTAATACCAACCTCGTCTCGCAGCATTAATAATCGTACTCAGATTCAGAATCAAAGTATATCGTATTCTTTTTCCGTAATCTTTGAAGCCCGGCTCAAAACCTAAAGAAGATTGTACCGGAAGATAAATTTCAAGGAAATCGGGGATTAAACGTATTTTCACACCGCTGTCCCAAATAAATTGTGTCGGGTTATTTTTGTTTTTATACAAACCTGCATCAGCATAAACATGGAAAATTTTCCAGACGCTAGAATCTACATTGAAAGAAGTAATCCATTGATTAACGCTTCCCGGAATAAAAGATTTAAAACCACCATCAGCTAAAACAAACTGCTGCGACAAAATTCCGCTGGATGCGCTTTGACCCAAAAGATTGTATGAAAAAGAATAATCTGAAACCCTTGAAATTCCGTAATCGAAAGTATTGTTTCTGGTTTCGTTTCTTAAAAAATATCCGGCGAAAAGTCTTAGACTAAGCTTTTGCTTTGGTGCAAATTCCCATCTGTAAAATCCTTCTGCCGTGATTTTGTTGTAATCTTCCATTCCCTGCGTACTCAGACTGAAGCTTTTTTCGTGAATCATCTGGTTGTCGGTATAGCCGTAACCGATTGTCCAGAGATTGTATTTGTCATAATCACGATTTGCAATCATTTTTGCGCTCAGATCACGTTCAAAATAAGTGTAAGAAATTCCCAAACCACGACTCACCGTACTTCTCGGATTTTTTCTGAAATTGATATTCGAGTAGAGAGAATTTTTTTGATAAGCTAAATCATAATCATAGTGAAAATAAGATCCGGAAACTCCAAAAGTCAGTCTCTGAATCACGCTTTCAGCAGGCAGAAAAGAGTAAGAAACGGCTCCTGAACCTGTCAGTTTACCCGTTCCTGTACTGAATGACGGAGTAAGTGAATACAAAAATTTCTGGTCAAAAAGAGACTGGTTTTTAAAATTTAGCCCAATCAGAAATTTATCATAAGTATTGGTAAAACGTATTCTCGGGTTGAGGTATATTTCATTAAACTCAGGGTTGGGAATGTCTTTAATCAGTTTAAATTTAATTTTTTTGGCATTTGAAAATAATCCTTTGGTATAAAGGAAATTGTCGCGATAATTCGCTTCCGGAAATATATAATCGTTGTTTAGGGTAATTTTATAAATATCTTCTGAAGGAAGACTTATGGTTTTTAGCTTTTCATTTTCTTCAGTTTCGATCCAGTATGAAGTTCTGTGGCCGCTTTTAGTCTGCGTTTCCAGCTTTACAGGAATTGCTTCGGGCGTATTTTTTGAAATTTTAATATCAAGAGAATCATTATTTACCCTGAAATTCTTCAGTTTAAAATTAACCCTGTTTTTCTGTTTCAAAAATCCTTTTAAATAAGACGTTGAAGAATCTTCTTTTGCAAGTTGGTCTAAAAAGTCTTCGGGATAAACCTGTTTGTCAGTATTTTCTGCGATATAATTTTTCAGTAATTGGTTAAATTTTTCTTCACCCATTTTATCGGCAGAATAGCTGAAAAGACTTCCCGTTTCAAAGCTGCTGATCGCCATGTCATTAAAATTACTCAAAACCGCAAAAGGTTCATCAATTTTCTGGTCAAGATTCTGAGACATGATGTATTGATAAGCCAAACCGTATCGGTCTAATAATTTTACCCTTGATGCATGAAATAGTTTTAAAGGTTTAACCCCTAAAATACTGGTTTCAGGAAGATTTCCGAGGAGTTTTGCTTCACCGTAGAATTTTTTCAGGTACTGAATTTCAAGATATGATTTTAAACCATTCTTAAACCAATGGTTTTCCTGTTTATCGGTAATGATGCTTTCGTCAAGGATCTTTTTTGAAATAATTCCGAAATAATCGAGATCTGCATTTTCGGCATC
>NZ_JBFRGA010000093.1:0-9878 GCF_052115105.1 Chryseobacterium sp. 2TAF14 | reverse complement strand
TCTGAAGCCTATTTTCAATGATATGAAAATTGGCGATCTCGGAAAAGAAGTGAAAATTGTAGCTACAGAATTGGTTGGCGGAACAGAGAAAATTTTTGATGAAGATTTTCTCGTTACGGATGCAATTATTGCGTCATGTTCTATTCCCGGGATTACAACACCTTATATTTTAGGCGAGGAAATGTTTTGTGACGGTGGTGTGCTGAATAATTTTCCTGCAGACATTATTCGTGATGATTGCGATAAACTGATTGGCGTGTTTGTTTCTCCGCCTCACAATATTAAGATTAATGATTTAAAGACAATAAAGGCAATTGTTTCGCGATCTTATGACCTGCTTTCGTATCGCATCGAGAAGATTAAATTTGAACATTGCGACTGGCTGATTTCGTCTCAGGATCTTTCAAGCTACGGAACTTTTGAAAGAAAAAGAGAGCGTTTAGAGCAAATATTCAATATCGGATATCGTGCAGCCAAAGAAAGTTTTGCTGAAAGCAATTATTTTACGCAACTTAAAAAGTTTGGATCTTAAAAAAACCAAACTCTCACTTTAAAGGCGAGAGTTTATTATTTTAATTTTTTACAATCTGTGCATCCTGTCTTACTAATGTGTCACCATTTTCTCCAATGACAACCAATGTGTAAGGTGCTTTTTTTGCTGAATCGGTTAGATAATTTCTCCAAACCTGGTAAATTGTTCCGTTGTTATTAAATTCAAAATAATAATTACCGCCCGATCCATCCGGAATTAATTCTCCGTTACTGATGATCATGCTTGGTTTGGCTGTAATTTTTGTATTGGCTCCCCAGGATTGATAAAGATAATTACCGTTTGGCTGCTTATCAATTCTTACTTTGAATTTTTTGGTTTTAATGATAACTGTTTTAGGAACATTTTGAAAATATTCTGTTCCGTTATCTTTGATAGGATTGGGTTTTAAATCGTTTGCTGAAATAAAAGAAAACTGAGCAATGCAGAAAGTTCCTAATAATAGTTTCTTAATCATATTGATTTTGTTTTGATAATAAAACGAGAATCAAATTTAAAGCCAATGCATTAGCTTCAATTTTTTATTTGAAAATTTCTTTAAACTCATCAATGTAAGATAATTTTTCATATCCTAAGTATTTGAAATTTCCTTGGATATGATTTTTTATCTTAAAATAATTTCTGTGGTAAAACTGTGATATTTTTGCAACCTTAATGCCATTTTTGTACAGGTAAGTGTATTCATAAGTTCCTCCTTTACCGGTTAAATGACTGTATTTCCAGCCATCTATTTCAGAAAACTTAAAAGTTTTAGTGAAAATTCCGAAAAAACTTTTTATAACAATTTCATTTTTATTTATTGTCAGGCTAATGCATTTTGTTCTTATTTCCCCCAAAAATAACATTACAAACGAAAAACTGAACATCGTTGGAATAAAAATTCTAAGAAATAAAGGTATAGCATGATCGGTAAATATTCCGGGAATGATTAAGATGATGAGGAATAAAAACGCAATAGATAATATGTAAATTAATAAAACTCTAAAACTAAACTTTGTTTTCATGCATTGAAAAAAGTTTAATACTTCGTCTCAGCCTCAACCTTAAAATCCTGCGTATAACTCGCAAAAGCATCTTCCAGGCTTTCAAATTTCCCTTTAAATTCGTCAATATTACAATCCTGAATAATATTTCCTTTATGAATAAGGATTACACGGGTACAAAGCGCTTCGACTTCCTGCATGATGTGAGTGGAAAGCAAAACCGTTTTTTCTTTCCCGATTTCTTTTACCACATTCCTGATTTCAAGAATCTGATTGGGATCTAATCCGTTTGTAGGTTCATCCAAAATCAACAAATCTGGTTGATGGATAATTGCCTGAGCCAAACCAACTCTTTGCTTGTAACCTTTAGAAAGCTGACCGATTTTTTTAGATTTTTCAGGTGTAATTCCTACCAATTCGATCACCTCATCAACTCTTGCTTCAGAGATCTTATGAATGTTGGCAACAAACTGAAGGTATTCTTTCACATACATTTCCAGGTAAAGCGGATTGTTTTCAGGAAGGAATCCGATGTTTTTTTTGCTTTCGATCTCGTGTTCAGAAATATTTTTTCCGTTAAAGATAATTTCGCCTTCATCAATTTTTAATGCACCGACAATCGATTTCATCAAAGTAGATTTTCCGGCTCCGTTCGGACCGAGAAGACCGATGATTTCGCTTTTGTCAATGGTGATGTTGATGTTGTTAAGAGCAGTCTGCTCGCCAAATTTCTTTGTTAGATTAATTACCTGAAGAGACATAGTACAATGAAATATTTTAGCAAAAATAGAAATAAAAAAACTCATTCGGGAAGAATGAGCTGATATATATTCAAAAAACAGATTTATTTTCTCTTTTTCGGAGTTTTGTTTGCGGGTGAAGTATTTTGTTGTGTGTTATTCATTGCGTTTTGTGCAGGATTTACCTGTGCTGGTCTTGCCACAGTTTTATAAAGTGCCGCTTTTGGAGTTCCGATACCGAAGATTTTATCAACCTGCTTTTTATTTAAAAACTGAGATTTTCCTACATATTTTTTATTCTTATTGATGTATTGAATGATCTGAACAGTCGGCTGACCGTAGTTTTTCTCATACTGAAGCTCAATGATATCGTTGGGAAGTTCTAAAGAAATATTTCCGCTGGGTGGAACAATAAATCCATCAGTAATCAATTTGTAAAGCTCGCTTACATCTCCGTTTATATCGTTGAAAGAAAAAGATCTGAAGGTATTGAGATTACTGGTATTAATATCCTGATAGTTAAAAGTAAATTTATTTTCCTTTTTATATAAGCCCACCGAATTATCTTTTCCGATCTCAATTAAAGTTTCATTTTTCAAAACTTTTATTTGTGAAAAAGCAGATATTCCGGTAAACAGAGTGAGTAGTAAAATTATTCTTTTCATGCTATTGTAAATTTAATATTTTGGTTGGTAATGCTAATTTATAGATAAAATTATAAACACCATTCCTTTTTACTGAGCAAAAATAACGTTTTTTTTTAATTCATTTTTTTTGAACATTATGCAAATCGTAACATAAAGTGAACGGAAAATAAATTTTGAAAAGTATATCTTAGACTTTTACGTTTTATTTTAAAAATATTACATTTTACAAAATAGATTTTCAATCAGCTAGGAATGTCTTACGGAAGCATTTCTTCAGAAATTGTTTAATTCTATTAATATTTTGGCATTATCCTCAAAATAGGTTGTTTCTTGGTTTTTAGTTTTAATATTCCACAAATTCAGGTTTTATAAATTTTAGAATGAGTAGAATTTTAATTAAAATTTAATATTAAATAAATAGTTATCTATAAATAATAAAAAATTGCAAATAATTTCCTTGTTAATTAACAGTTTTGTTTTAATTTGAATACAGAAATTATACCAACAGGATGAGAATTAATTTCCCAATCATACTTTTTTACTAAAAAATCCTGAGAAGTTTATAAAATTACAACAGAGATTTCACGTTTTCAGATAAGATTTCAATACTTTTTTCCATTTCATCAAAATTTAAATTCCCGAATCCTAATCTCATGGCAGTTATATTTTTATTTTGATACAATAAAGTTTTAGGAATGAATAAATTATTCTGGGCGCAATGACGGCTCAATTGCATCAGGTTGATCGGGATGTTCCATTCTGTCCAGATTGCCAATCCGCCCGAAGGTTTTTGAAATTGCAATGCATTTCCTAAATGTTTTTCTAAAAGCTCTGCAAAATAATCTCGTCTTTCCTGATATACTTTCAGCGATTTTTTTAGATAACGGTTAATTTCTCCTTCCGCAATCATTTCTCCAAGAACACGTTCCATCAAAACATCACCCTGTCTGTCGATGATTCCGAGGTATTTTCGCATTTCTGCCATCAGATTTTCCGGCGCAACAATAAATCCAGTCCGAAAACCGGGAGCAAGAGATTTCCCAAACGAACCGATATAAATCACCATTCCGTTTGTGTCTGCGCTAGACAAAGGAAGAATCGGACTTTTATTATAATGAAATTCATAATCGTAATCGTCTTCAAGAATGATAAAACCGTATTCGTTGGCAAGATTTAAAAGTTCAAGCCTGCGTTTTGCGCTTAAAGCAACTGTAGTAGGATAGTGATGATGCGGCGTAAGATACAGCATCCTGATTTTTTGTTTTTGACAAGCTTCTTTTACGCTTTCTACGATAATTCCTTCTTCATCAATCGGAATTGACATAATATTAACACCCGCTTTTTGAAAGATCATGTTCACCGAAAAATAGCTTAAAGCGCCTACCAAAACAGTGTCTCCTTTAGAAAGCAGAATTTCAGAAACAATGTAAATGCTCATTTCTGTGCTTCTGGTAATGAGAAGATTATTCTTCGAAATAGGCAATCCTCTTGATAAATTGAGGTAATGGGAAAGGTTTTTCTTAAAAAATTCGCTTCCGTCATGGTTGTAATGTCCCAACATTTTTTGCTGCGACTTTCGTTTCAAAATAGAACTGTAAAATTTTGAATGTTGATCGATTTGAGTTAAACGAATATCGGGAACGCCGTCATTGAAAACATATTCACAAGTAGAATGCTCAAAAGGATTGTCTAAGATATTTGATATTTTAAACGAAAAACCGGTTGATTTTGGATAATTTTCGAGTTGATTCTTCTCAAAAGCTTTTATTTTTAATGGTTTTTCATGATTTTTTCCAATCACAAAAGTCCCCTTATTCGGAAGGCTTTCTACCCAACCTTGTGCAAACAATTCATCATAAACAGCAACGATCGTATTGCGGTGTACTTCCAGAATCTGGCTTAAAGCTCTTGTTCCAGGAAGTTTTGTACCAAAAGGAATGTAGCCTCTCTGTATAGCATTGATAATCTGATTGGCAATTTGCATGTACAGTGAAGTGTCAGAATTTCTGTCAATTTTCACAAAACTTTTATAAGGAATTTCAACCGGACTATCCATAATATAAAAACTGGCACTATTAAACCATCCGGCAATATACTACTTTTGACCCATAAAAATGAAAATATGCAATTCTATAATCTGCTCGAAAAAATTGTAAGGGACGATGAAACCCATGCAAAGTGGCTCAATACTCTTTCATTCATGGAAAACGCAGGAGCCAGAAAAATTTCTGCCTGCGAACATCCGGTAAAAGTAAGTTTAATACAATTAAAACATGCTGTTGAAGAGCATCGTCATGCTTATTATTTAAAAAAGCAGATCGGAAAATTAGATCCAAGTTTTTGTAAAACCTATGAAAGTACAGAATTGCTGGCTCCGGTTGCTACCCGACAATATCTTCATTCTTTGGATATTAAAGCTTGCCGTTATCTGCAGAACGCTTTTCATCTTACAACAGAAGATTTGAAATATGCAGCCTATCTTTTTGTAACCTACGCAATTGAAGTTCGTGCTGACGAATTGTACCCGGTTTATCAGGATATTCTTACTAAGATATCTTCTAAAATTATGGTGAGATCTATTATTCTGGAAGAAGAAGGACATTTGGAAGAGATGATTAATCAGCTTAATGATTTTGCGGAAGATTGGCAGATTCATGCTGATCAAATTTTAAAAATAGAAAAAAATCTGCACGACCAATGGGTGAATGCAATAACGGAAGAAGTGTCTCAGCTGAATCATGTTTGATAGTTTTCAAACAGCGCTCGACAAAAGAAAGGAAGCGGGAACGCTGAGAACTTTAAAGCCAAAATCGGAAGGTGTTGATTTTTATTCTAATGATTATCTTGGTTTTGCAAGGAGCAAAGAACTGCAAAATATTTTACTCGAAAAAATTACAGATAATCCTCAATTATTGTCAGGAAGTACAGGTTCCAGGCTCATCAGCGGAAATAGTTTTATGGTAACTGAAACCGAAAATTTTATTGCTGAAGATCACAAGTCTCATTCTGCATTGCTTTTTTCATCGGGTTATAATGCAAACCTGGCTTTGTTTTCTGCATTGCCAAACCGTCACGATATGATTATTGTGGATGAGAAAATTCATCGTTCCGTACATGATGCCTGCAAAATGTCGCTTTCAAAAAAGCTGAAATTTAAACATAATGATCCTGAAGATTTAGAACAGATTTTAAAAAAACAAAAGGGAAACAGTTATATCGCCATAGAAAGTTTGTACTCGATGGATGGCGATTTGGCGCCCGTTCAGGAAATTGCCCAAATTGCTGAAAAATACAAAGCCCGTTTAATTGTAGATGAAGCGCATGCTTTTGGCGTTTTCGGATATGGTTTCGTTGAAAAACATCAATTGCAAAACCGGGTTTTCGCAACTGTTATTACTTATGGAAAGGCATTTGGTGCTCATGGAGCTGCAATACTTTGTAAAAATGTTGTAAAATCTTACCTCATCAATTTTGCGTCGCCGTTTATTTACACCACTTCAGCTCAGGATATTCAGTGGATGAGCATCAGAACAGGATATGATTTTTTTAAAACAAAATCTGAATTATCGTTAAAACTTCAGCAAAATATTAAAATCTTCAGAAAGCAGGGTTTAAAAACACCTTCGGCAGAAAGCAGTCCGATTCAGGCGATCATCATTCCTGATAATCAGAAAGTGAAAAGACTGCAGCAAAATTTATCAGACAACGGATTTCTGACGTATGCGGTTTTCAGCCCTACCGTAAAAGAGGGTGCAGAAAGACTTCGGATTTGTCTGCATAGTTTTAACACAGAAGAAGAAATCATTCAGCTAACGAAAATCATTAAAGAATCGACATGAAATTATTTGTAACCGGAGTCGGAACAGAGGTAGGAAAAACCGTTTGTTCTGCAATTTTAACGAAATATTTTAAAGCTGATTACTGGAAGCCCGTGCAATCAGGCGATTTAGGTTTTGCCGATACCATGAAAATTAAAAGTTGGGTAGGAGATGAGGCGATTTGTCATCCTGAAACTTATCGTTTGCAGCTTGCTGCTTCACCTCATCAATCGGCTGCTGAAGAAGGAATTTTAATTAATCTGAATGATTTTAAACTTCCTGAAACTCAAAGTAATTTGATTATAGAAGGAGCGGGAGGTTTGATGGTTCCTCTTTCAGATGAAGAATTCATTATTGATTTAATCGAAAAATTAAACCTTCCTGTTGCGCTTGTTGTAAGGAATTATTTAGGATGCATCAATCATACTTTATTATCGTTGATGATTTTAAAACAAAAAAATATTAAGCTGGAATATCTGATTCTCAACGGAAATTTTCCGAAAGATACTGAAAGAATAATCTGTAAAAACATTCAACAGAAAACAAAAATTTTAAAAATTCCTGATTTAGAAAAAATAACAAAAGATAATATAGAAAGTATTACAAAACAATTAGAAAAAATAGAAAATGCATAGAGAAAATCAACTGAGAAATAACTGGACGAAAGAAGAAATAGAAGACATCTACAATCTTCCTTTGCTGGAACTGATTTATAAAGCAGCAACAGTTCATAGAGAATGGCACAATCCTGAAGAAATTCAGATCTCAACACTTTTATCAATAAAAACAGGTGGTTGCGTAGAAGATTGCTCGTATTGTGGACAGGCTGCAAGATATCACACCAATATTAAAGTTCAGGCTTTACTGCCGACAGAAAAAGTAATCGAGCACGCCCAAAAAGCAAAAGATAACGGTTCTTCCCGTTTTTGCATGGCTGCAGCATGGAGAGAAGTAAGAAATAACCGTGATTTTGATCGTGTAATCGACATGGTAAAAGGAGTAAACGAACTCGGACTTGAAGTTTGCTGCACTCTCGGAATGTTGACCGAAGAACAGGCTGTTCGTCTTGAGCAGGCCGGTTTGTACGCGTATAATCATAATCTTGATACTTCAGAGCAATATTATCAGGAGATTATTTCCACAAGAACTTTTGATAACAGAATCAACACCATAAATAACGTAAGAAAAGCAGGAATAACAGTCTGTTCAGGCGGAATCATCGGCTTAGGTGAAACGCATGCAGACCGAATTTCAATGCTTTTAACTTTAGCGACCATGCCGAAACATCCTGAATCTGTCCCGATCAATGCATTGGCAAGAGTTGCAGGAACTCCTCTTGAAAATAATGAAAAAACCGACACGTGGGAAATGGTAAGAATGATTGCGACAGCGAGAATTGTAATGCCTTCATCAATGGTTCGTTTAAGCGCGGGAAGAATTGAAATGACAGAATTCGAGCAAGGCTGGTGTTTCATGGCAGGAGCCAACTCAATTTTTACAGGCGAAAGAGAAACCTTATTAGTTACTCCAAATCCGGGAGTTTCGGAAGATATGCAAATGCTGCAGACTTTAGGACTAAAACCGATGCAAAAAAAAGAGAAAATTAATTATTAATTATTAATTGTGAATTATGAATTATGAATTATGAATTATGAATTATGAATTATGAATTATTTTTCCTAAAACCTAAAACCTAAAACCTAAAAAAAGTGAATTTACAAGAACGCGACAGAGCTGTCAACTGGCATCCTTATACTCAAATGAAAACAGCGGATGATGCCGTTCCGATCGTTAAAGGAAAAGGAGTATACCTTTTTGATGATAAAGGAAACAAATATATTGATGCCGTTTCTTCGTGGTGGGTGACGCTTCATGGTCATGCGCATCCTTATATTGCACAAAGAGTTTCAGAGCAGCTTTATACTTTGGAGCAGGTGATTTTTGCAGGTTTTACCCACGAACCTGCTATAAAATTGTCTGAAAATTTATTGAATCTGCTTCCTGATAATCAGCAGAAAGTTTTTTATTCTGATAACGGATCGACTGCGGTGGAAGTTGCCCTGAAAATGTGCATTCAGTATTGCTATAATCAGGGAAAAGATAAGACGAAAATTTTAGCGTTTAAAAATGCGTATCACGGCGATACTTTCGGGGCAATGTCGGTAAGCGGAAGAAGTGTTTGGACAAAACCTTTCGGAGAAATGCTATTTGAGGTAATTTTTATTGATACGCCTACTTCGGGAAATATTGAAAAATTAAAAGCTGAAATTTCAAATCATCAGGATGAAATAGCCTGTTTTATTTATGAACCGCTTGTACAGGGCGCTGCAGGAATGCTGATGTACGATGCTGAAGATCTGAATGAACTGATGAAATTTTGCAGATCAAAAAATCTTTTAATGGTTCAGGATGAGGTTTTTACAGGTTTTGGACGAACGGGAAAATTGTTTGCAGCCAATCATCTTTCAGAATCGCCGGATATTATGTGCTTTTCAAAAGGTTTGACGGGCGGAACATTGCCAATGGGAATTACAACCTGTTCTAATGAAATTTACAACGCTTTTTTATCGGATGACAAATATAAAACCTTGTTTCACGGGCATTCTTTTACGGCAAACCCATTGGCTTGTACGGCGGCTTTAGCAAGTATGGAACTTTTATTGAGCGACGAAACTCAACAAAATATTCAGCGAATTTCTGATCAGCATTCTCAATTTTCTGTCATTTTAAAACAACATCCGAAGGTTGAAAATATTCGTCAGACCGGAACCATTCTGGCGTGGGAATTTAAAACCGATCAGGGAACTTCTTATTTTAATAAAATCGGAAAAATGCTGTACGATAAATTTCTTTCGAGAGGAATTATCATGCGTCCGTTAGGAAATGTGATGTATCTGGTTCCGCTTTATTGTATCAGTTCGGAAGAATTAAATTTCATTTATGAAAATATTTTGGGAGTTTTAAATGGTTTTTAAAAGTGTTATTTTAGAGCCTGTTTAGATTTTAATTGCAGTTATACAGGCTGTCATTTTGAGCGAAACGAAGTGGAGTCGAAAAATCTCAAGCAACTGATTTTTAAAAGATTCTTCATTACATAATGCTCCGCAAAATTTCATTTAGAATGACAAAAAGAATTTTTG
>NZ_JBFRGA010000092.1:0-13052 GCF_052115105.1 Chryseobacterium sp. 2TAF14 | reverse complement strand
TCACTAATCACTAATCACTAATCACTAATCACTAATCACTAATCACTAATCACTAATCACCAATCCCTAATCCCTGATTGCTGTGTCGCTCCTCCGGAGCTTAAAGGTTTAACGGTGATTATATGAATTGCTACAAAGGTTATACTCCTGCGGAGTATTTTTTTTGCTCATTGCACCTGAGATTATCCGCAAACATAGCTTAAAATCGTATTTTAAAGTTTGCTTATTATTTACTCATAATTTACTTTTTAATGAATCTTAGCTTTTAAGTTTTAGAGTTTTAATCTTTATCTCATCTGTACTTTAAACTTTATTTTTAAACTTTAATTTCCTTCAATTAAAATAGACCATAATGGACTCATCAGCCGAAAATCGAAGGTGTTTTTTTTTAATTAGAGAGACTTTTAGCCCGGATAGAAGCGGTTACCCCGGAACTTGCGTGGGAGAGTTGGAAAGGGAATAGAGGATGGAAAAGCTTGGCGTGAGGAGTAATAGCGGATAGCCGGAATTAGCTCCTGAAAAAAATCTAATTATTACCGAATGTATTTATATTGCTCCAATATCTTATTGCAGCATTCTTCACTTAATATACAAAAGATCGTCATTAACTTGAAATGCCAATGACGATTAATTGTTTGTTTAAAATAAAAGTATTTATTAATTTAAAACATTGAACCTCAATTTAATTCCAAAGTTATCTTTGAATTGTGAAGTTTGATAGTGCCCTAATCTATAAGAGAATCCAACGCCGAAATTCCTGCCTAAAAATCTGTTCCAGATTATCCCAACTTCCTGGTAATAGTGATCGAGTACCTGGAAATCAAATTCGTGATCGCCTCTGTTTTTGAAGTCTCCAATTGCTGATTGGTATTCCAGCTCGATGTTTGAATATCGTGAACCGAAAGTTTTAAACCTGAACGGTAAATATTGTGAAACTTTAATTGCTATAAATTTATCTGCAAAAAAAGTTCCTGAAGGCATTGTTGCAAACGCTAAATTATTTGGAGTGTTGATATTAGAATACCAATGATCAGGATTTCTATCATTTTGTCCGGCAATTTCAAAGTTTTTCCAGATTGGAGCGGTTCCTGATGAAATTCCGCCAAAAAGTTTCAGATTGGTATAGCCTAATTTAGATCTGAATTGGTGGATAATTAACGCATCTGCTCTGTAATAATCCAGATCTCCGCCTAGTCCGTCAACTCCTTTTTCAAAATTCATATAAACTTGCGGAAAGCTTTTTTCATAGGTATATTTTCCGCTTGGCGTCATAATATTTTTATCGTTTGGTGAAAATTTAAGTGATAAAGTTGTACTTACGTTATCAAAACGGTATCCTAAATTTTTGTATTGATAATTAAAAAGCGTTTTCTGTTTCTCTTTATTTACGGCAATTTTCATGCTCAATGAGTTCGAAATGTCATATAAAAATGACGCTCCCCATTTTTGATTTTTATAAAAGTTGGCATTATGTAAATCCAGATTCAGGTCGTTTACTTTCATCATCATATCCCACATATTGTTGCTGAATCTTCCGGCTGCAAAAACAWCGTCTACATAATCAATACGGAAAACGGATGTTCTTTTATCAGATAATTTCATGTCTAAGCCAAGACCATATTTCCAGGTGTGATCTTTAAAGCCATAGCCGAAATATCCATCAGGAGAAAAGGTTTTGCTGAATTTTTCGTTGAGCTTTACACCAGCTCCTAATCGAACACCTTGGTATTTATCGTAACTGAAAAATTTAGTCAAGTCAAAATCAATGATTTTGTAGCGTAGATTTCCTCTCATTAATTGGGTTAAAAATCCCAGTTTTTTTTCGAAATCATGCTTTTGTACAAAACTATCGATCTGAGTATAAGTGGCACTTTCTCTTGCGGTAAGACTGTCGGTTCTGTATTGCTGAAGAAGGCTTCCGTCAGAGTTTTTCATTTCCAGAGAGTAACCTTTAAATTCTGATGCTTTTTGAGCTTCATTCAGTTGAAAATCAAAGAACCGGTTTTTTACATAAAGATAATTTCCGAAAGTTTTCTGATGGTATTTCCGTTTATCACTAATGTATGCACCTTTTTTTAAACTGTCGGTTTTTATGCTGTCTCTCTTTGCAATATTAAAGGTCTGGTCGCCCATTTTAAGCTTAATGTCTTCATAATCCATAAACCATTTCCCGTCAATCGGTTTCCAGACAGAAATGATATCGCCTTCATTTCTTTTTTTACTTGCGCTTTCAAATTTTTTCAGCGCATAAGTTTCAGAATCAATATAAATTTTACCGTTAAATTTTCGGGGATTCTGCTTCTTTTTATCGGTGATTTCTTTGAATTTAATAACGTATGTTTTTCTTCCGTCAATTTGCAAAGTATCAGACATATAAAAGTTGAAAAGTTTTCTGTTTTCAGGTCTTAATTGCCGTGGAGTTCTGTTTAGATTAGAAATATTAATCGCCAAAGCTTCATAAATTGGATTTTTAAAACCCGACATCCTGTTATCGATGATGTTGGTTTTTTCGCCGAATTTTTGTGAATATTTGTATTCTGTCGCCTTTTCCCAAAGGAACATCTGGCTTTCTGCTGAAGCGTTAATGAAATCTTCTGCAATCAACGAATCTTTTTTCTCGCTTTCTTTTTGCTTAAATTCTTTTTTATCAACCTTCGAAAGAGAATCTTTTCTGGAAGCGAGGAAGTTTTTAAAAGTATCTATTGAATCTTTGTCTACATCGATAGAAAACTTGGTGTAAGATTTAAAATTATAAGTCTCTAAAGATTTCGGCGAGTTTTCTTTTTCCTTTTTATTGACTTCATCTAAAATTTTCAAAGCTTTCGGGTCGCTTTTGTCGGTAATCACAACCCGATCAATGTTGCTTTGCTTTTCAGATAAAGGCTGCATTGCAACATCCATCGATTTTTTTACATCGACAACAGCATCTTCAAAATTGCTGGCAAGAATTTCTACTTTTTTACATTTTGTTTTAAAATTTAAAATGCCTTCGTAATTGGTTTTTCCCAAAAGATTGTCGTCACAGTAAACAGCTGCATTTTCAATTGGTTTTTTGTTGGTTTTATTGAAAACTTTCAATTGAGTTTGCCCGAAAAACAACACAGTAAAAAATAAAAATAACGGAGATAAAAGTTTTGTCATTGAGTCTGATAAGCGTTTTCCAAACCATCAAGATTTTTTCCTCCGGCTGTAGCGAAACCTGGGTTCCCGCCGCCGCCGCCTTGGATTTCTTTTGCTAAATCTTTAATCAATGCTCCAGCCTGATAAATTCCTGCCAAATCATCGGAAACGCCAACGGTAATCATTGGCTTTCCGTCTGCATCTGAAAGAATAACCGTAATGGATGTAGGAATTTCTTTCTTTAATTGGAAAACGATGTCTTTCACTGAACCTGCATCCAAAGAAGTTCTTTTTACCAAAAGTAATTTATCTCCTTTTTGCTCGTATGCTCCTTTCCAGTCGCCGATTTCGCCTTTTGCTTTTTCTTTTTTCAAAGCGTCAACTTCAGACTTCAACGATGCATTTTCTTCGATTAATTTTTCGATAGAACGTACAACATCTTTAGATTTCAGCAATAGAGAAAGCTCGGTAATCTGCTTTTCTAAACCTTTGAAATATTCCTCAGATTTGTCTCCCGAAATGGCTTCAATCCTTCTGATTCCTGCTGCTGCAGAACTTTCAGAATTGATTTTAAAATGACCGATTTCGCTTGTATTTTTTACGTGAGTTCCACCACAAAGCTCTTTTGAACTTCCAAATTGGATCATTCTCACATAATCACCGTATTTTTCACCGAAAAGACCTGTTGCACCTTTATCAAAAGCCTCCTGAATAGGCATGTTTCTGAACTCCTGTAAAGCAATGCTTTCCTTAATTTTTGCATTCACCTTATCTTCAACCAAAGTCAATTCTTCTTCCGTCATTTTATTGAAATGCGAGAAGTCAAAACGCAGATAATCCGGACCAACGTAAGAACCTTTTTGTTCAACGTGAGTTCCCAAAACTTCTCTCAAAGCTTCGTGCAACAAGTGTGTTGCCGAGTGGTTGGCCTGAGAATTTTCTCTTTCGTTTGCATTTACTTTAGCGTAAAAAACAGCACCTGCATCTTTTGGAAGTCCGTTGATTAACGAAATAATCAATCCGTTTTCTTTTTTAGTTTCCAAAACTTCAAAGCTTTCAACCGCATTTTCAAGAACACCTTTATCACCGATTTGTCCACCACCTTCAGGATAGAAAGGGGAGTTGCTTAGCACAACCTGATAAAATTCTCCGTCTTTATTTTCTACTTTTCTGTATCTTGTAATATAAGTTTCTGTTTCAATTTGGTCGTAACCAACGAAGTTTTCTTCTCTTTCCTCTAAAGTTACCCAATCGTAAACTTTCTGAGCCGAATCTGCTTTTGAACGTTGTTTTTGTTCGCTTAACGCCAGTTCAAAACCTTTTTCATCAATCGTTAAACCTTTTTCTTCAGCGATAATTCTTGTTAAATCATCCGGGAAACCATAAGTATCATACAATTCGAAAACTTCCTGCGTTGGCAAAACATTTTTGTCTTCCGAAATCGTTTGCTGAATTAGTTTTTCAACTCTGATTAACCCGGTTTCAATCGTTTTAAGGAAAGATTCTTCTTCACTTTTAATTACTTCAGAAACCAATTTTCCTTGTTTCTCCAATTCAGGGAAGAATGCTCCCATTTGTTCCTGAAGAACGGCAACCAGTTTGTAAAGGAAAGCTTCTTTCATATCCAGGAATCGATAAGAATAAGAAATTCCTCTTCTTAAAATCCTTCTGATCACGTAACCCGCACCTCCGTTTGATGGCAATTGTCCGTCTGCAATCGCAAAAGAAACCGCTCTGATATGGTCAACCACAACACGGATTGCGATGTCTTTTTCATCCTCCAAAATTCCTGTATATTTTTTACCCGAAAGTTCTTCTACTTTAGAGATCAAAGGTGTAAAAACATCAGTATCATAGTTTGAAGATTTCCCTTGAAGCGCCATACAAAGACGCTCAAAGCCCATTCCCGTATCTACATGTTGAGCTGGTAATTTTTCTAAACTTCCATCAGCTTTTCTGTTGAATTCCATGAAAACGAGATTCCAAACTTCTACAACCTGAGGATGATCGTTGTTTACCAATTCAAGACCGGAAACTTTAGCTTTTTCTTCCGGAGTTCTTAGGTCAATATGAATTTCAGAACAAGGTCCGCAAGGTCCGCTTGCGCCCATTTCCCAGAAGTTATCTTTTTTGTTTCCGTTGATAATTCGGTCTTCAGAAATGAAAGCTTTCCAGTAATCATAAGCAGCCTGATCTCTTTCAAGATTTTCAGAAGAATCCCCTTCAAAAATCGTTACATACAGGTTCTCTTTTGGAATTCCATAAACTTCCGTCAGCAATTCCCAGGCAAAAGCAATAGCATCTTTTTTGAAATAATCACCAAAAGACCAGTTCCCCAACATTTCAAACATCGTGTGGTGATACGTATCTCTACCTACATCATCCAGATCATTATGCTTCCCTGAAACTCTCAGACACTTTTGCGTATCGGCAATTCTAGGTGCAGTCGGCGTTTTGTAGCCTAAGAAAAAATCTTTGAACTGCGTCATTCCAGAGTTGGAAAACATTAGAGTAGGGTCGTCTTTCAGCACAATCGGCGCAGAAGGTACGATAAGGTGGTCTTTGCTTTTAAAATAATCTAAAAATTTCTGACGGATCTCTTGTGATGTCATAATGATATATTGCTTTGCTTTTTACAAATTTTTTGATAAGATGCAAATTTAATGAATTTGGAATGATTCTTTAATACTGAACATTGAAATATTTAAGAATAATAAAAATCCGAAAATCAGGTAAAAAGCTTCAGTGGGAAGTTGTTGTAAATAAAATTGACAATCGTCTAAAAATGAAGGTTCATATTCGTCATAAATAACATCATTACAGAGCAAGCATTCATATTCTTCGTCAATTTCTTTTGCGTTTGGATTTTTGTAATTAACCAAAGCAAAAATATGCCCTGTTTTATCCATATCTACGCCATAAATTTCATGTTTAGCAATTGCCATATCATTGAGCAAAGAGACAAAATCACCGTATGAATTTTTATTATCAATAATAAACTCAATTCCGGAGTTTTTTACATTTCTCTTTTGCATTTTTTTAATTTCAGAAACATAATAATTAGAATTTAATTTAGCCGTATTTGGTGTTACAACTATTTTTTTGTAATTCCAGTTTCTAAATAATTCAAAAGAAAATGCAGAATTCCATTTTTCAGTACTGTCAATTTTTGCAGGAGTAACAATATCCATAACATTTGGTATTGGTTCTTGTAATTTTCTTTTTCCAAAATACCAAAATAAAATCGGGATTAATAAAGCACTTATTAAACCTGGAACATAATATATTTTCTTTCGGATAATCATTGGTTTAAATATAAATAAAAAGTCAAATTTATTATTCTAATCAACTGAAAGTTAATTAATTTTAAAATAAGATTTTACATTGTTTATAATTCAATTAAAAACTTTGGACTTCTGAGTTTAACTTATTACCTTCGTCTTTATCTGAAAAGAGACAATCAAAAAAATGACGAAAAATGAAACTTTAAAAAACTGGATAGAAGAGTATTCTGAATCGTTGCTGAGAAGAGCAATTTTTCTGCTTTCAGATACTGTTGAAGCGGAAGATATCGTTCAGGAAGTTTTCATTGCTGCTTTTTCATCGTACGATTCTTTTGAAGGAAAAAGCACGCCCAAAACCTGGCTCAATACGATTCTTAATAATAAAGTTGCTGATTTTTACCGTAAAAAGTACAAATCTGAACCGACCATTAAACTCGATCATTTTTTTGACGAAACCGGTTCGTGGAAAAACAATTCGGTATTAAATGACTGGAATGTTTCAAACCAGGAATCTGAACTTCTCGACAATCAGGATTTTAATAAAAGTCTGGAAGATTGCATTGAAGATTTGCCCTCAAGATGGAAGATCCCGATGAAAATGTATTATCTCGAAGAAAAAAAAGCACCCGACGTAAGTCAGGAATTGGATATTTCTACGACTAATCTTTGGAAGATCTTGCAACGATCCAGAATGCAACTGAGAGAATGTCTGGAAATGAACTGGTTTTCAAAATCATAAGAAATAAAAAATGTTTAAAAAAATAATTCATATTTTCTTTTTACCGTGCAGTAAAGCCACTTTACTGATGGAAAAACGCAATGCAGATAATATTTCACCAAAAGAAAACTGGCAGCTTTCGGTGCATATTATGATTTGCAAATGGTGCAAAGCTTATGAAGAAAAACTGAAGATTTTAGATTCTATTCTGAAAAATAAATGGTCTAAAGAAGAAAAAAATGAATTGAATGATGTTGAAATTCAGGAGTTTAAAAATAAAATATTCAAAAAGTTAGATTTTTAAAAATAAAGATTGTCAGGATTTTGTGATTGTTGCGACTATGGTTTTGAAAATAATAAATATTAATTCAAAATTTTTTAAGAACAATGCAACAATCATCACAACACAAAGGTTTACCAACGTACAAAATCGGTTATTATATTTCGCTTTTCGGGGCAGCAATTATTTTACTCTGGATCGGTGTATTTAAATTTACACCAACAGAAGCAGCAGCTATAAAACCTTTGGTAGAAAACCATTTTCTCACGTTTTTCGTATATGATATTATGAGCGCACAAGCGGTTTCTAATATAATCGGCGTGATAGAAATTATCATTGCTTTGTTACTGATCTTTAGCGTGAAATTTGCATCTCTTAAAAAATATGCAGGCATCGGAATGATTGCCACCTTTTTGGTGACGCTGAGTTACCTCTTTACAACGCCGAATGTCTGGAATATTGTTGACGGAGTTCCTGTTACAGACTTTTTTATTCTTAAAGATCTGATGCTTTTAGGATTTGGTTTAATGCTTTTAAATGGAAAAAATGAACACACATATTAAAACAAAAATGAAAAATATATTCACATTTCTCGGAATGATTCTGGGAATTGCAGTCTTTGCCACGAGTTGCGGAGATGCAAAACAACAATCTTCGTCAATTAAAAAAGAAAATGAGACCATTATGAATGCTAAAAATGTAAAAGAAGTTTATTTTGCAGGCGGATGTTTTTGGGGAACTGAGCATTTTTTTCAACAAATCAGAGGCGTTGTAGGAACTGAAGTGGGGTATGCCAACGGAAACAAAAAAAATCCTACTTATGAAGAAGTTATAAGTCATACTACAGGTTTTGCCGAAGCGGTAAAAGTGAAATATGATCCGGAGCAGGTTGACCTTAAGCTTTTGATCGAGCTTTATTTTAAAACAATTGATCCTACGAGTTTAAATAAACAAGGGAATGACAGAGGCGATCAGTACAGAACCGGAATTTATTCTACCGATAAAGAAACTGAGGCGATTGTAAAAGCAGAAGTTCAGAAATTAGCGAAAAATTACAGCAAACCTGTTTTAGTAGAAACGATTCCTTTGAAAAACTTTTACAGTGCAGAAACTTATCATCAGGATTATTTAGATAAAAATCCGGGAGGTTATTGCCACATCGAGCCGGGATTATTTGAAATGGCAAGAAATGCAAACCCGCTTCCAAAAGCTAAATATCAAAAGCAGGATAAGGAAGTTTTAAAGAAAAAACTAACTGCGGAGCAATATAAAGTAACGCAGGAAAATGCAACGGAAAGACCTTATACCAATGCATACGACAAAGAATTTCGTGAAGGAATTTATGTAGATATTACGACAGGTGAACCATTATTTATCTCTACCGATAAATTTGAATCAGGTTGCGGATGGCCAAGTTTTTCAAAACCGATTTCTGATAGACTGATCGAAGAAAAAACCGATAATTCTATCGGAATGACGAGAACTGAGGTAAGAAGTAAAACAGGAGATGCGCATTTGGGACACGTTTTTGACGATGGCCCGAAAGATAAAGGAGGTTTGAGATATTGTATCAATTCTGCATCATTGAAGTTTATTCCGAAAGAAGAAATGAAGGAAAAAGGATACGGAGATTATATTTCTCTTCTTAATAAAAAGTAAATGAAGGAAAGATTTTCGAATCTTGGAAACGTAACGGGTTTTTAATCTGTTACGTTTTTTTAATTACCGCAAAAGTTATAAAAGAAATGATTGAAAAACTGGGAATTTCAAAAGTTCACAAAATATCGTTATTTATAATTTGAGATTTTATATTTAAAAAATATTGAAGGATTTCTAGCCCCGATAGAAACGGTTACCCCGCAACAAGAGTTGGAGGGTTGAAGGGCTTGAGCGTTGGAGAACTTTGGAGTGAGGAGTATGAGTGATAGCGGGAAATAGCTCCCTAAAAAACATAAGAAACAAAAAAATCCACATCGCAATGATGTGGATTTTTATTAATAAATATTAAAATAAACGTGTTAATTTTTCTTGATGGATTTACTTAAGCGTAAATTTTACTTTTGTTTTGATGGCATCAGAAGAATTTCCGATCTGTGCTTCAAAATCTCCCGGTTCTGCAACCCAGTCGTGTTTTTGGGCATCAAAATAGCTTAAAGCCGTTTTGTCGATCGTGAATGTCACTTCTTTTTGTTCACCAGGATTTAAAAAAACTTTTTCAAAACCTTTCAGCTCTTTTGCAGGACGCTCAACCGATGATTTTAAATCGGAAATATATAACTGCGCCACTTCTGCACCGGCTTTTTTACCTGTATTTTTTACAGTAACGGTGAAGGTGATCTTATCATCCTGATTCATGCTTGTTTTATCGGCTTTTGCTTTTCCAAACTCGAAAGTGGTGTAGCTCAAACCGTGACCGAAGCTGAATAATGGCTTGATCTTTTTGGTATCATGCCAACGATAACCTACAAATATTCCTTCGTTATATTTTATGTTGATCGGGTTTTTCTGGTCTTTACCTTTTCCTGCAGCCAACTCTTCTTTGTTTCCGGGATATTCTCCCATTGCATGAGCTGAATTGTCTTCTAATTTTACAGGAAATGTAAACGGCAATTTTCCTGAAGGATTGGCATCACCTGCCAAAATAGAAGCGATAGAATTTCCGGCTTCAGAACCTAAATACCAACCCTGAACAATTGACGGAACATCTTTAATCCAAGGCATTGCAACGGCATTTCCGGTTATTAAAACAACCGTAAAATTTTTGTTGGCTTTAGCTAAAGCAGAAATTACATTATCCTGATTGTAAGGAAGTCCGTAGCTTTTTCTGTCATTTCCTTCGCTATCCTGAAAATCTGCTTTGTTTAATCCGCCAACGAAAATAACGTAATCTGATTTTTTTGCAAGCTCAACGGCTTCATTTAACAATTCTTCCGGAGAACGGGTGTCTTTCAAATCCTGACCAGATTTTACACCATTGTACTCACCACCGATGTCTCCTACATAGCCTCTTGCATACTGTACATCAGAATTTTTTCCAAATCTCGCTTTAATTCCGTCTAAAGGCAAAGTTTCGTACTTTACTTTTAATGAAGAAGAACCACCACCAACAGTCATTACTTTGATCGCATTTTCACCAATCACTGCAATTCTTTTTGCTTTATTGATGTCGATAGGAAGTACATTTTTGTCGTTTTTCAACAATACAATTCCTTCTTCACCAATTTCTTTCGCTACCGCTTTGTGTTCGTCTGAAGCGATGTTTCCGAAAGGTTTTTTGGTGTTCATTGTTGTTTTATAGGCTAAACGTAAAAGTCTTGTCACTTTATCATCAAGCTCTTTTGTTCCTACTTTTCCTGATTTAATTAAATCTAAATAAGGTTTTGCTAAATAATAGTTGTCGTATGCATTTCTGGTTCCGGCAGAAAGACCGTTCGTCCAGCTTCCGAATTCTACATCCAGACCGTTATGAATAGCTTGTTCAGTATTATTTACTGCACCCCAGTCTGAAACAACAACTCCTTTATATTTCCATTCACCTTTAAGAATATCGTTTAAAAGATACTTGTTTTGGCTTGCGTATTGACCTTTGTACATATCATAAGCTCCCATAATCGTCCAAGAATCACCTTCAGTAACTGCAGCTTTGAATGGCGGAAGATAAATTTCGTACAACGTTCTGTCATCAACAATAACGTTGCTTGTATGACGGAACATTTCCTGATTGTTTAAAGCGAAATGCTTAACAGAAGTTGCCACTCCGTTAGATTGCACTCCCTGAATGTAAGGAACGACCATTTTAGAAGTCAAATACGGATCTTCACCCATGTATTCGAAATTTCTTCCGTTGAGCGGTGTTCTGTAAATGTTTACTCCAGGTCCTAAAAGAATATCTTTTTTTCTGTATCTTGCTTCTTCACCTAAAGCTTTTCCATAGTTCCAAGACATTTTCTTGTTCCATGTTGCAGATAGAGCTGTTAAAGCAGGGTAGGCAATAATAGAGTCATTGGTCCATCCAGCCTGATCCCATTCATCCCACATTACTTCAGGGCGAACTCCGTGTGGGCCGTCTGTTGTCCAGAATTCAGGAATTCCCAATCTTGGAACTCCGGGAGAACTGAATTTTGACTGTGCGTGAAGCATAGCCACTTTTTCTTCCAGTGTCATTCTTGAAAGTGCGTCCTGAATTCGCTGCTCAATAGGTTTAGATTCATCCAAATAAACAGGAACTGTCGTATTTTGAGCCATAGCAGAGGCAGATATCAGCGTAAACAAACTTAGAAGTACAGTTTTCTTCAACATAAAAAACTCTTTATTGATTGTTTACAAAAATAGGAAAAATTTTATTATCTCAAATTGAGAAAATGTATTTTTTTAGAAATGATATGCTTTAATTAATTCTGTGAATAATGAATTCGATCCTGAAGATTTTAAATTCTTGTAAATTATGCAGATTTAGTAGATAAAAGTAAGAAATCTGTCTAATCAGTTAAATCTGTGGGACAATTTTAAAATTTCACACAAAAATATATTTGATTTTAAATAAAAAAACACCGCTCCGGAGGCAAAGGTTTCCGAAACGATGTTTGCATATAATAGAATTTCTTAAAGGTTCAAGGTTTAAGGTTCAATGTTCAATATTCAATATTCAATATTCAATGTTTATATTTTTTAACTACCCCGTCTTTTTGCTTTCGCAAAAATCCACCCCTTCAGGGAAGGGGAATTTTATCGACACGAATTCAAATTGACCATTGACCATTAACTTTTCACATTATTACTCCCAGCCTTTCACGGCGCCACCTTTGAAAATCTCTTTTGCCTTATCTTCCACTTCTTTAGACTGATAAGCTTTCAGGAAATTTTTCACTTTATCTGTATTTTTATTGTCTTCTCTTGAAACCACCACATTCATGTAGGAAGAATCTTTATCTTCTTTGAAAATTCCGTTTTTGTCGGCATCCAATCCGGCTTGAGCGGCAAAATTATTGTTGATTATGGCAATTACCACTTCTTTATCGTCCAAAACTCTTGGCAATTGTGGCGCTTCTATTTCAAGAATTTTCAGTTGCTTTGGGTTTTCTGCGATATCAGTTACTTTGGGTAGTAAGCCAACTCCGTCTTTTAATTTTAATAAACCGTTTTTTTGTAAAAGCAGGAGAGATCGACCGCCATTTGTAGGATCATTCGGAATAACGATCGTGCTTCCATTCTTAAGTTCGCTGATGTTTTTTATTTTTTTTGAATACGCCACAATTGGATAAACAAATGTATTTCCAATCACTGCCAGTTTGTAACCACGCTGTTTCGACTGTTCGTTTAGATAAGGAACATGTTGAAAAGCATTCGCATCAATATCACCATTATTCAAAGCCTCATTAGGAATAACGTAATCGTTGAAAGAAACGAGTTCTACTTCCAGATTATATTTTTCTTTAGCAACTTTTTTAGCGGTTTCAGCAATTTCTTGCTCAGGTCCGGAAGTGATTCCTACTTTGATGAAATTTGGGTCATCTTTTTTTGGAGAATTACATGCTCCGAATAATAGCAAACCTGCTGCTAATCCTAAAGTTTTTATTTTTTTCATTGATAATTGTTTTATATTGTTGTTGGTTGTTGGTTGTTGGAAGCTGGGTGTTTGTTTAGTTATCAT
>NZ_JBFRGA010000091.1:0-11776 GCF_052115105.1 Chryseobacterium sp. 2TAF14 | reverse complement strand
GTTTTACATGGTAAGATTTTTTAAGGTTTTGTTCGTTGTAATTTTTGGTTTCCACTTTTATTTTTACGTTTTCACCGGCAAAAGTGTTTTTAATCTCATCTGCTTTGATGTAATGAGAAACCGAAGAAACTTTCAGATTGGTGTTTGCTGTCTGTGTTTCACCATTAATGTCTGTAACCGAAGCATTGATCTGATAATTATCAATCTGGATTCCCTCTAATTTTTCGTCTTTTTTAAGGTCTAATTTTATCGTAAACTCTCCTTTTTCATTAGTTTTTGCCTCTCCGAGAATTGAATTTTCATTTCCGTAATCATGCGGAAATCCCGGAAAATATCTCCATCGGATGTTCTGTTTTCTTATTTCATAGCTTACGTTGGTATTGCTTAAAGGCACTCCGGAAAACATCATCGCATTACCTTTTAATTCGATGGTTTGTCCGTATTTATATTCATCTTTTACCGGATCAAATGTTACTTCAAATTTCGGGCGTTTATATTCTTCAACCTTTATATTTCTGTAACCAGCCGTATTTTCATCCGTTATAAGCGTGAAATTTCCATTCAGTTTTCCTTTAGGCAAAATAAAACTTCCATGATAAGAGCCAAATTCATTAGTCGTAAAATTCTGTACAGCAACTTCCTGATTATTGGCATCTCTTAACGTTATCTTCTGCTTTAAATTTGATACGACACCTTCCGTTTCCTTATCTATTTTGGTGTTGATTACTTTAAAATAAACGGTTTGCCCGGGTCTGTAAATTGCTCTGTCTGTAAAAATCTGGGCTTTAGAACGGGTTTGCTTATTGGGATTATAGATTTCGCGGTTATTGTTACCATAGATTTGCATCAGCTGAAAGTCGTTGGTTTTCGGTTGCTGAATGAGAATCGCTCTGTAATAATCTTTGTTATTGGTTGCCGGAAGTTTAAAAATTCCTTTTTCATCGGTCTTCCCGGCGATTTTATTTAAAGTTTTATTCTGTACAAACTCATAAAATGTAAGGTTTTCATTATTGATTGGCTTTCCGTTTTCCGAACTAATTAATTTCAACTCATTGGAAAGCTGATTACTTTCGCTTTTGTTATGATAAATAACTTTATGATCAGAAACTATAAAATAAAAATTGTGATCATAATCGCTATCAGGTTTTGAGCCTGAAACTTCATATTCTGCAACATAAATTCCGGAAGGAAGCGCTTTCATCTCAACAGAAGTTTTATGAAGCTGGAAATCCTGAGGATCATTCAGCTGAAAAACATCTTTTCTCACCAACGTTTTTTTCACTTTTGCATAAGCGTCATTGTAAGGATTTCTAGCATATTGCATGAAAGCTAAAAAATTATCTTTTACTTCATAAATATTTATCGAAAATTCTTTCACATTTTTATATTCTGCAACTATATGAATCGGCAGATTTGACTGGGTTTGCTCTTCATATTTAAAGCTTAAAGAAGGATTTAAGATTTGATTTTCCTTATTTTTGATATTTTCAATAAAAGAAGATTTCGGGTACTGATTTTTGACAGAACCTGCAAGTTGAAGTGCCTCTTTTTGTTTATTTTCTCTAATTAATTCATCTATAATTTCTTCAGCAACAAGCACTTTATAATCGCCTTCAACATTCGTTTTCATCAGATTTTGAAGCTGCACCAATTTATCTTTACAAAGATTAAAATTGCAATTTTCCGACAATTTTTGATGCATGAAATACAGCTTTGAATTACCTGAATTTTCAGCTATTAATTCATCAAAAACAGTATTGACTAAAACTTTGTTTTCTGCCAGTTCGTTCTTTGTAAACAACTCCTTATTAGACAAAAAATTGATCTTTTTCAGCGCATACCAATCCTGTAAAGTTGAGAAATAATCAATATCACCAATGTCTGAAAAAACATCTTTGTATTTTACAAGAGAAATCTTGCTCATTGCCTGATTTTGCTGATCAAGCTCTTTAAAATTCCGGGTCAAATAATTTTTAAAATCAAGCTTACTCCATGTTTCAATCTGCGATACATCCTGAGAATTTATATTGGTTCTGCCATTGATTTCCCAGGAATGCTCATTGTAATAATCGAGCATAAAACCAGACAGCAAAACTTTGTAAAACAAAAGATCGTCGCCTTTCAGGTTGTTTTCTGTAGTTTGAAGTTTCGCAAAAAACTTTGATGCCGAATCATTTTTTTCGTCATCCATCGTTTGGTTTACAATACTGAATTCAGCTTTCAGAGAGCGGATCAGCTGTAACGCATTATTTTCTTTCATAGCCTGTTTCTGAATTTCTAAAACAACCGGAAGATTTGATTTGTAGGCTCCTTTTTCATAATTTGATTGTATTTTTTTCCATTGAGTCTCGTAATACTTCTGGCTAAAAGCATTAGAGAAACACGATAAAAACAGGAGAAGGAACAAAACCTTGGAATATCTTTGCATAAGTGTTATTTTTGATAAATGAATTGCTTAAAATTACTGAAAAAATCTGTCATCGACAGCCAACTTTACGTATCTTTAATGGGAACCGTTTTCGCAGTTTTTTTCATGTTTGAGCAAAACACATTCCGTTTCCCTTCGGTTCTTTTGATATTTATCACCTATTTCAGCGGATATTTATATACGAAATATCAGAACACCAAATATTTTTATAAAATTTTATTACTGAATATCGTTGCAGGAATTGTTTCGGCATGTTTAATTATTTTTAATCATAATGAAATACGTTTGGTAAAATGGTTTGTCATTGTTGTTTTAGGATTATTATACAACAGCTTTTTTCTTGAAGCCTATATCCGGAAAATTCCTTTACTTAAAGTATTTTATGTGGGTTTAGTTTGGGCACTGGTCAATTGCTGGCTTACTGTGCCCGAATTTAATTTTCCAATATTTTTCATCAGTTTCTTTTTTGTATCAGCCCTGGTTTTACCCTTTGATATTCGTGATATGAAAAGCGATACTGTTCAGACATTTCCAAAATTAATTGGTGTGCAAAACACAAAATATCTTGCTTATATTTTTGTTTTCTTAGCTTGTCTCTTAGCTGTTTTTTATTTAAAAATCGAGTTTGCTGTATGCTTTTTTTTAAGTTCGATATTTACTTATATTCTGATTTATTTTTCAAAAAATTCCAATAAAGATTCTTACTTTTCTTTTTGGGTTGAGACTTGTTCCGGCTTGCCATTTTTGTTTTTAATTATTTATCTTTACTTAAAATTTTGAGGATGGAAAATTTACAGTTATTAAGAAACCGATTAATCGAAAAAATATTATCGACAAAAAATGTAGTTTTTCTGGAGGCTATTGATAAAATTTTCTCTTCAACACAAATAGAAGAAAAAGAAATCGAATTATCTGATGTACAGATGAAAATGTTACGAGTTGCGGAAGAAGATATTAAATACGGTCGTGTAATTTCTGAAGAAGAATTAGACAAACTCGATGAAGAATGGATGAAATAAAAGTGTTTTGGACCGAAATTGCACAAAAACAAAGAGATGCAATTTTTGAATATTATAATAATAGAAATAAAAACTTCATTTACAGTAAAAAATTAAAATCAGAGATTAAAGAATATTCTAATATCCTGAAACAACAGCCAGACATTGGAAAAAGGATTTCAAATTCAGATTTCAGAAATATATTCTTTGGAAATTACAGCTTAATCTATAAAAGAAAATTGAATATTATTTTTATTGCTGCATTCTGGGATAATCGCCAAAATCCTGAAAAATTATATAAAATTTTAGGATTATGATCATCAACAAACTCACTCTTTACAATTTTAAAAATCATTCTGAAAAAAAGTTTGAATTTTCTCCGCAAATCAATTGTTTTGTAGGGAATAACGGCGTGGGAAAAACCAATATTCTCGATGCGTTACACTATCTTTCGGTAGGAAAAAGTTTTTTAGGAAATACCGATACCAACAACATCAAAAAAGAGGAAGATTTTTTCACAATCGATGCTGAAATACGGAACGAAGATAGCGAAGATACTTTAAAAATCTCTCAGCCCAGGGAAGCAAAAAAAGTCATTAAAAAAAACGATAAAAGCTACGACAGAATAGCCGATCACGTTGGTTATTTGCCAAGCGTGATGATTTCGCCTTACGATTCAAACCTCATCTCAGATTCAGGGGAAAGCCGCAGAAAGTTCTTAGATTCGATGATTTCTCAGACCGATTCAGGATATCTTTACGATTTGATTCAGTATCAAAAAACTATTCAGCAGCGAAATGCTTTGTTAAAATATTTTGCAAAAAACAGGGTTTGGGACAAAGATTCATTAGAAATTTACGATGAACCGATCACAAAATCAGGCTCCAAAATTTTTGAAAAAAGAAGAGAATTTGTTGCAAAACTAAATCCTATTGTTCAAAATTTTTACCAGATCATTTCCGGAGGAAAAGAAAGTGTTTCCGTGATTTATGAATCTCATTTGCTTGATGATTCATTTGAAAATCTGTTACAACAAAGTTTGGAACGAGACAGAATGTTGACTTACACCTCAAAAGGAATTCACAAAGATGATCTTCTTTTTGAAATGGATTCTGTTCTCATAAAAAAAACTGGTTCGCAGGGACAGCAAAAATCATTTTTAATTTCATTAAAACTCGCTCAGATGAGCCTTGTAAAAGAACTTACCGGAAAAACACCGATTCTTTTATTGGATGATATTTTTGATAAGCTTGATGACACACGAGTTGCTCAACTTATCAAACTTGTCAACCAGGAAAATTTCGGACAGATTTTTATTACAGATACACACAGGGAACGTACGGAAAATGTTGTGAAGAAAATCAATGAAGAAAGTATAATTTTTGAAGTTTGATTTATGAAACGAAATAAAAAACGCGAATTCCAATCTTCAGAGCTGGTAAAATCTTTTGCCAGAATTCATGGTTTTGAAGATAAACTTGTTGCTTTTGAAATTAAAGATTTCCTGGAAGATTATCTTGATGAAAGCCTTTTTCAGGAAATTGTAAGCGTTAATTTAGACCAAAAAATTATTCAGATCAAAATAAATTCGCCATTGCTGAAAAACGATTTTAAAATGAGAAAAAGCTTTTACCTGAAAAAGTTTCAGGATAAATTCGGTGAAGAAAAATTTATTGACCTTCAGGTTTTGTAGGAGCTGAACTTTGCACCAAGTGATTAGACTTTACATCAAAACTTGAGCGAAGCGGAATAAAAAACTTCAACGGATTTCTCACAAAATATCTAAAAATTGCACGGTAAATCTCTCTTACTTCACCAAGATTCATTTTTCTTGAACGGAATGCCAAAAACATCGACAAGCTGAAACTTACCAGAAAATTGAAAAATCCGATGATGAAAACGGTGACAAACGATATCCAGAAAACCGATGAACCCACGATAAAATCTTTTCCATACAAACCAATAGCAAAATTTCCGGCAGCAAAAGTGATGTGACGAATATCTAAATCGAGCCCGAAAAACAAGCCGATCGGCGCCGTTGCACCAAGAAAAACTCCGAACCAGAAATTGGAAATAATTCCGGCCCAGTTTTTAGCATAATATTTAGACAGACTTTTTGCAAAACGGGCTCCAAACATCCTTCTGATCGGAAGGTTTTTAGCAATTCGATCCGGAATCTGGTAAAACACAGAATTGTTCCCGATATTCCCTGAAATAATCCCCGAAATAAACAGGTAGAAACCGGCAATACAAGCGTGCAAAATGGCTTTAGATTCAAAAGGATTAAGATCTTTCAAAAGTTTATCAGATTTTTCGACCGCCAGATTTTGGGAGAAGAAAACATCCAAACCATAAATAATAAGCAAAGCAACCGGGAAAGAAAGAAGCACATTTCCTACAAAAGCAATAAACTGGCTCCGGAATAATTTTGAAACCAAATCGGCAAATTCGGTATAGTTTTTCTTCGTATTTTCCTGTTCAGACAAAACTTTGGTCATTGTTGCAGCCGTCATTGCAGGCTGTTTTGTTGCCAGAGTAAAGCCCATCAGATAAATCATCACAAATCCCATCGCATAATTTAAAGAATATAAAAATGCATGGAAAAAATCGCTTCCGGGCATAAAACCGTACAACAGTTTCAGAACGCATAAAGCGCCAACAATAATTCCGCCGCCGCTGGCTTTGTAAAACATTTTCATGTACTGCTTCCGGCTCGTGGTGATATAATGACTTCCTGTTTCGGCGGTGTGATTTGTAATTAGATGCGAAATAAGACGGGTGCTGTCATTGATAAGATCTGAAATATTATTCTTGTGAGATTTATAATTCAGGATATTAAAAATAAGCTGTTTAGATTTAATAATAACATCTTCCGGCCCGTCGATAATTAATAAATTGACAATCTCGGAAATCCTCTGCGTCTGTTGACGGATCTTCAGCAAAGATTGATTAATTTTCCCTGAAATACCGTATTTTGAAGAGTTTTTAAAAGCAATATTTACAAAATCCTGACATTGCTCCGCATAAATTTTAATCTGCTTGTAACGGCTGTCTTTTGAGTGAAGCTGAATTTCGGGATTGATTTTAAAATCTTCCGCCAAAGCTTCCAGCTCGTTTTGTAAAGCTAAAAATGGGTTGTCAAAATTTCTGTATTCCGGAGCCATTCTTACCACATCAACTTCCAGAGCCATGCCTGTAACGCGCCATGAAAGGATATTCATCGAAAATATCAGCTCATTTTTCACATTTGGCTTTTCAATAAAATCTGAAATTCCTAAAATGCTCAAAAATTCATTCATCTCATCTTCAGGAATATTGTGGAAATATTCAAGGTCTTTTTTCGGACTAAAACTTACGTTATCAATAAGATACCAAACTGTTTTCTCGTGTTCTACAGGTGGTAAAACTTTATTTAAGATCCTTTTTTTAAGCTCCGGGAAGAAAGCGTTTTCCGAAAGAATATTGGCTTCGGTTAAAGAAAGATTGAAAGGTCTTTCTACAAAAATATTATACAGATAATATCTGAAATGAGCCGAAGAATCGGGATTTGACTTTAAAAAATCTATAACGTTCTTAAAATCTGTCTTCTTGACTGCCTCCAAAAACTCAGCTAAAGGCTCCAGCGAAGAAGTCTCATTCTTAAAAGAAAAATACTTTTTAAGAACAGATTCAAAATTTTTTGTGCTTGAGCTCAACAGTTTCATTGGGCAAAGATACTATTTCAAACTTACATTCCTCATTTGTCTCATAATCCAGTTGTGCTTCTTTCTAAGGTATGAAGATGGGTTTTTAGGATCATATTTTTTAGGATTGGGTAAAACAGCTGCAATCCAGGCTGCTTCTGAAGTTGTAAGATCTTTAGAAGATTTCCCAAAATAGTACTGTGATGCGGCTTCCACGCCGAAAACTCCCTGTCCCATTTCAATAGAATTCAGGTATCTTTCAAGGATGATATCTTTTGACCATACTTTTTCAATAATGAAGGTATAAACAGCTTCAAGCCCTTTTCTTACCCAGCTTCTGCCTTGCCAAAGAAAAACATTTTTAGCGGTTTGTTGCGAGATGGTACTTCCACCTCTCAGTTTTTTACCTTTTTCGTTATTTTTCATGGCTTTTTCGATCGCTTTATAATCAAAACCATTGTGATTGAAAAACTTCTGATCCTCGGAAGCAATGACCGCTTTTTTCACGTTAGCTCCCATTTCATCGTAAGAAATGTAGTCACGGTGCAGTTTCCCGTATTCAAAAAGACCTCCGATCTGTGTGATTGTAATGGGCGGGTTGAAAAATCTTCCCCAGACAATGAAAACAACATTCAAAATCAGAACAATAAAAATAAACTGTTTTATTTTTTTCCACATAAGCTTAAAACTTGACGCAAAAATATAAAAATACTGCGAGTTAAGGAGTTGATAGTTTTTAGTTGTTTATTGATGGTTTGAATTTCAACACTTTAAAAATGAAAATGTAAATATTATTACACTTATTTACTTCAATTCATTCATATAAGTCAGCTGATAATCTTGTAAAAGCTCAGGATGAAAAATTTTAATATAATCTTTTAATACCAAATCTGAACGTACTACTCCACTTTCAAAAAAATCGTTGGCTTTCTGTTTTTCTTTTCCTGCCACTCCGTAGATTTTTCCTTTGTTGAAAACTTCTAATTTACCATAAAAAGGATTGATGTTAATCATCTCTTTCTTCGACACATGATTTCCTGCGTTTACCCAGAACTGGATGTTTCCGGACTTCGAAAAAACCTCTTCAAAGCTCATTGTTACAGCTTTTTCTTCGGTATTATTTTTTAAAATATAATCAGCATTTGCATCTGCAACATAGTTGGCTGTAAAGGTTTTTCCGCCCGGCATATACCAAATGTCGCCATACATTTCGTTGGCTAAAATATTGGGTTTTGAAGCCGCTTTTAAAGCTAATGCTTTTAAGTCGTTGTAATTTTTCTGAATCTGGTTAAACCTCTCTTCGGCCTCTTTTTCTTTGCCTAAAAGTTTTCCAAAAAGTTTGATGTACGAAGTTTTCACCATCGGGCTTTGCTCCATATATTCATCTAAGAAAATCACCTGAATATTATTGTTTTTCAAAAGCTGGTACGTATTGTCAAAACTCGCAATATAATTGGTAAAAATTGCATCAGGTTTCATCGAGATGATTTTTTCGACATCATATTTCTGCTCGTTTCCTACGTTTTGAATTTTTCCTGATTTTAATAACCCTTCAATTTTTTGTGAATAAATATATTCCGGACTTGCAATTCCGATCACCAGATTTTCCGCTTCCAGTTCAGACACAAAACCCATTAAACTTGCATTTAAAAGTATAATTTTTTGAAACGGAACCTTATTTTTTTCAAAACTATAGGTAAAGTTCCCGGATTTTATGTCTAATTTTCCGCCCTGATCTTTAAACTGCAGTCTTGTGGAGATCACTTCCCAATCAGAAGTCGATATTTTTTGTTCTCTTTTACAGCTGGTTAGAAATAAAAATGCGATTATCAGTAAAAAATTTGCTTTCATCTTTCAAAGAAACTAAAAAAGTATTATATTTGCAAACCTTTAAACAACGGCCTCGTGGCGCAACTGAATAGCGCATCTGATTACGGCTCAGAAGGTTACAGGTTTGAATCCTGTCGAGGTCACAAGACCGACATTTGTAGATTTTTTTCTCTTATGTCGGTTTTTTTTATTTCCTAATCCGTTGTTATACTGATAGATACATTGAGCAACAATATTCATTTTAGGTGTTTGAAAATTTTTTCCGTCAAATTCGACTTTTTGAGGAAATATCAAACACCCTATCGTTCTTTTTGTCTGTAAATCGCCCTGTTGATAGAGGTTTGCAAGGTTTTCCATTGAGTCGAGAGCATTTTCTATTTTTGTTTTTATATCAAGTTCTTTGCTTTCTGAAACAATATGCTGGATCTCTTGTTCTAACTGTTCAATTTGTTCTTTTGTAATTTTTTTTACCTCTTTGTAATCTTCTTCATCTAATTTATCTGCAAGATATTTATCTCTTGCATTCGCAACTTTTTCATTAAGCTCATTGATCTCTTTTGATATGGACTTTCTTTTAGCATCTATATCAAAGGTGAACTGTTTATAGTTATCTAAAAGTATTTCTTTCATCAAATCTTTGATGATTGGATTGTATTCCAATTTCGAAATTTCCAATTCAAAGAGTTCGTTCAATCTGTCTGAATCAAAACGGAATCCGCATTTATAATGGCAATGATAGTAATAATAGGTCTTAGACTTTCCTTTAGCTCCACTTGCAGTAAGATTTTTACCACATCTTGGGCAAATTAAAAGTCCACGCAGTGGAAAACGTTCATTACCCAACACCCTGCCACCTGGTCCTTCTACTTTTCTTTTTTTGTCCATTATCTGCTGTATTTTACCACAGTAAACCGGATTTCTCATAGCTTTTGCAAAAGCACTTCTTGACATTGAAGCACCCTCCCTTTTATTCATCTGCACTCTAACATGATCAGCTGGAATATGTCCTTTTGCGACCTCACTAAAAGCCCAGGCTATATTGGATCCTTCTGGCTCTTTTATGGCAATATATTTTTTACCATCTTCATGACTTCTATTGATATATCCGTATGGAGCAATTCCCATTAGCCTGCCTTCTTTTTTTGCTCTGCGCATACCGTGAAAGGTATTGAGCGCTCTTCTGTCATTTTCTACTTCCGGAGTGGAAAGATAGATCGCAAGCATAAGTTTGTTTTCAGGAACAGACATGTCCAATGGCTGTTCGATAGATTGAGGGATAATGTGATTTTTGTGCAATAAACTTATCATTTGATAAGCATCTGCAGTATTACGACTAAATCTGTCCCATTTAGTGAAGAGAACCAAGTTGCTTTTATGGCTTTTCTTTCTTATTTCAAGAAGATACTTTTTCCATTCCGGACGATTGAAACTTTTTGCTGAATGATCTTCAAAGATTACCTTGTTGATAGCTATATTATTATTAGCACAATATTTTCTCAATCTCTCATCCTGATCTCTTTGTGAATAGCCCTTTTCAGCCTGTTCATCGGTAGATACTCTTATATACAAATCTGCAATAACCATAGTTGTAGTATTTCGTTAAAAATTAGTTTTAGATGGCATCAAAAGAAAATGATGCAGTAGAAATTCATCTTTCCGATATACTGCTAAGGTACAAATTATCAATCAGATGTAAAAAATTCTTTTAAAGTAAGTTTTACAATAATATAGAGAAACTCCATAATCTCCTCTGACTGTTCTTCGTTTACGTCATGACCGGCCCTCCTTAATATCTGTAGAGCCTTTTCGGGGGGAATTTTTTTTAAAGGTATTGCTGGAATATATTTATTAATCTCAGGCTGAGATTCATTTCTTAATATAGCTTTCTTCATAACAATCTGATTGAGAATTATATCTCAACAGAAGTAAATTAGCAAGGGTATATAACAAGCTGTAATATTGGCTGTTAAAGTCAGAAAATGTCTTTAGGATGTCTAAGTATCATCACTAATTTTTTATTATTATCCGTTGATTTGTCTTTTAAGTTCTTCTTTACTGGGGAGAATGGCTTTATATTCTTTTGCAAAAATCGTTTTGTTATCTTCCGGCAATGTAAATTCTATAACCGTTTTATTTTCTTCTTTACAAAGAATAATTCCAATTGTAGGATTCTCTTCTTCCAGTTTTACTTTTCTATCATAGTAATTGACATACATCTGCATTTGTCCAATATCTTGATGGGTAAGTTTACCGATTTTTAAATCGAATAATACAAAACATTTTAGCAATCTGTTATAGAAAACTAAGTCTACAAAAAAACTATCACCTTCGAAAGTGAATCTTCTTTGCCTTCCTTCAAATAGAAACCCTTTTCCTAATTCTAACATGAAATACTCCAGCTTATTGATGACCTCAGTTTCTAAATCACTTTCTGAATATCGGCTATCCTGTTTCAAATCCAAAAATTCCAAAACATAATGACTTTTTAGAATATCAGTGGGTTTTTCTAGAATTTGACCCTTTTTAGAAAGTTGTTTTATCCCCTCTTTATCTCTGCTTAAAGCCAGTCTTTCGTAAATAGCCGAATTGTATTGTCTGGTAAGTTCTCTGACACTCCAATTGTTTTGAGTTGCCTCTATCTCATAAAAGATTCTCTCATCGTCATTAGCAATCTTCATCAGCTGTATGTAATGTGACCAGGATAACGTGAATACAGAATTACGAGACGGTGTCTCGTAATTTTCATTGATTGGTATTATTTCATGAGAAACCCTCTTTTCGAAGGTCAAATAAAACTTTCTCATCCATTGTAAATTATCCACAGAATATCCTCTACC